>JBAQHC010000185.1:0-1632 GCA_049288095.1 Alphaproteobacteria bacterium
GAATCCGCAGCACCATTCTGCGCCGAATCGATGAGTGTGATGAAATTTTGCGCGACGCGCAGATTCTTGCCGATGATTCGAAAAGGCCCGTGGCGGTGCTTCTCACGAAAAGCGCCCTCGGAGTAAAGTGATGCAGCGATACGAATATTTGCGTTCAATCGCCGGCGACGCGCAGGACGCCTTGGTGGTTTGCACCGGATGGAGCGCCAGAGAGTGGTGGGCGCTTCGACCGAGCGATGGCAATCTCAAGACGCGAACTTTAGGCTTGGTTTCGTCCATTGCGGCGGGTCTGGCTCTGGCCTTGCCGCACCGCAAAGTCATCGCCATCGACGGCGACGGCGCGTTTTTGATGAACCTTTGCGGTTTGCCGACCATCGCATCGCAAAATCCCGGCAACCTCATCCACCTGCTCTTCGACAATGAAATTTATGAGGCCTCGGGAGGCACAGCCACGGTTTCCCCTACAGCCGATGCGGTGGCGCTCGCCAAGGGCGCCGGCTACAGGCATGCGTCCTGGGTTAAAACGCGCGAAGCTTTCCGCGCCGCGTTTACCCGGGCATGGAAGCGAAATGAACTGACTTTGATAGCCGTCAAAATTGCTCCGGGGCAACCTGACGATCTTCCGCCGCTGCGACTGGATGAGATTGAAAACAAATACCGATTCATGCGCTATTTGGAAGCAACTGAACAAAGGGCGATTGTGAATCCGGGCTTTGACTCGAAGCTATAAGCGCCCTCAGATATCTTTATGGCTGTCTGTGGCTGAAGCGCCGGCGGAATCGGCTAAGGGCGCCGGGTTGCGACTGCTTACATCAGCGGCCTCGACGCCCGCACGTTGGCGGGCATACTCCTTGCAGGAAATCCTGTTCTCGCGCGGAAAACCAAGCCAACCCCATTGATCGGGATAGCGCCTAATCATGGCCTCCAGGTGGCGGGTAAACAGCGCGGTTGTTGCCGCAACGCTTTCATCCAAATCGTCTTTCCGAATTGGTTTAATTTCCGCTCCCACGGAAAGAATCAGCGAGTCATCGGGCCGTCGCATGGCGAACATCGGCAAAGTCACGGCGCCGGTGCGAAGCGCAAGGGTTGCCGGCCCGCGCGGAGCCGAGGAACTTTGGCCCATGAAATCCACGGTCACGCCGCCGGACTTAAATTCGTCGGCAATCACGAGGACGATTCGGTTGTTGCGCAACGCCCGCAAAATTCCGCGAACCGCTTCCCGCCGAGGTTTTGCGGAAATCGTGTGAATACCGATTTGCGCGCGATAATCATTCATGAGTTGCGCGAAGCGCTCGTTACCCGGATGTTTGACCACAACACTGAACGGATAGCCGCTCGCGGCGAGACGCGCTCCGATCATGGCAAAATTGCCCAGGTGCGCGCTGAGGGCGAGCACGCCCCGCCCCAACGCAAGCGCGCGCTTCAAATGCTCCTCGCCTTCCAGCTGAACGGACGAGACAATTCTTTCTTTTGAAAAATGCATTACCGCGCTGGTTTCGAGCACGGTCTGCGCGAAGTTTTTCCACGCGTGCCAAACCAGAACCTTGCGCTCCCCGGGATTGCTAAGGGTATCCGCTAAAGCTTTGGACACGTTGGCCAGCATGCGCCGACGATATCGCCAAAGGCACCGAA
>JBAQHC010000186.1:0-3462 GCA_049288095.1 Alphaproteobacteria bacterium
CCACCACCTTGCCGTGTTCGTCGATGGACAAGCCGAGCAAAACGTTGCCTTGCTCGCAATTCTCCTTTGATGACTCTGGATAGTTCGGCTGAGTTTGGTTCACCCCGACTGGCGGACGATCCGGCGGCGGCCGAGTTGTCGTCACCTGCTGGATTGCCGTTGTCGGTGCCGTCGTCGTTGCGACGACGATATTCGGTGGCGGCACATAAGGTGGCGGCTCTTCCACCGGCGGCGGTGGTGGCGGCGGCTGGTTCTCCTTCGGCGGCGGCGGCGGCTCTTTCACCGCCTCGACCTTCGTCTCGATCGAACTGATCGCTTTTTGAATGAGACCTGCCTGCAGGCCCGCGAAGAAGCCGATATGCAGCAGAACGACGATAATTATGCCAATGACACGGCGGGGGCCGGCGCCCTGTGAAAGACGATAGGCCATTAGAGCAATCCCTGCGGCCGCGCGCCCGCGCGATTCACCTTAAGCGCAAAGTAAGCGCCGCGCGCCGCCTTTGGCGTTTGGTTATGCGTCGGCATCAACTCCCTCACTCCAAACGTCTAATTCTCGTTGGTGGCAGAAAACGCCACCACTCCATATAAGCATTTTAGTTAAAAGATTGATCCGCAATCACGCCGCCACAAAGGCGAGGTGCTGTCGGAAACACGGCGGCAACCGCCCCAATTCTCCCCATACCCTCCCCGATACGCTCCCTGGACCCCGAGAGGCCCACAACTCAAACCATCACCAGGCCTCGGAGAGCCAGGTGACTGCACTACGCCCGGTGTTCCCGGATTATTGTCATAGCCTTAACGGCCCTTGCGCCGAGGCACGCACGAAGGCACGCACCGACACCCCCCAGAGCCGATCCGGTATGGCCCAGGAGACTTCCATAAATCCTACGCCAGTTCAACCTCGTAGCAAGGTTAATAATTGGAAAAGTGTCAGTCTCGCACACCCTCTTCTTGGGCGTATTGTTGCATTGCAACACGGGCGCCGGAGTATGTGCTTAAGAGATGCTTGAGCAAGTCTTTTGAGTTCGCAGCAATCGCATGTCGATCACTCGTCGATATAATTGGATATACGAGCGACAATACTCAGTGTCTACGTCCACGATTACGAAATTTGAAGTCTACGCCCTCTGCTCTGTTGGCGGGCGCTAATACCATTGTTCGTCGGGCGATCTTGGAAAGGTTTCATCGGCGGCAGTAACGGCGGTAACATTGCGTCGCAATTGAGCCTCCGTTAGCTTCTGCCGCCTCGAAGAAACATAGCCCGCCATATCGCACCCGCAGCGGGCCAGCTCCAAGATTTCAAACCTCACGAAGGGGGGAATTTCATGTTCGTGCGTTCAACGCTTTTCGCTTTTGCACTTCTCGCCGCTGCGCCTACAATGGCTGCAGACGCCCCGGCAGCGCCACCAGCGCCTGTGGCTCCTGTCTCCGGCACCGTCACCAGCATCACCGCCACGACCGTGGTTGTGAAAGGTGCGGACGGCAAAGACAACTCATTCACGCTTGCGCCCAAGGTCGGTATCACCAAGACTCGGACCGGCACGATCGCCGATGTGAAAGCCGGCCAATTCATTGGCTGCACCGCTATCGAAGGCCCTGACGGCAAATTGCGCGCGCAGGAAATTCATATCTTCCCCGACTCGATGCGCGGCACTGGCGAAGGTCACTATCCCTGGGGCAATCAAGCCAAGACCACGATGACCAATGGCAACGTCGAGAGCCTCGCCGGCGTGAGCGACGGTCAAACGATCAAAGTCACCTACAAGGGCGGCACGACCACTGTGCTGATCCCACCCTCTGTTATGGTGACGGTGATCGAAGCTGCAGCGATTTCGGATGTTAAGGTCGGCTCGATGGTCACGGTCTTCTCCGCAACCGGCACCGACGGCACCAAGACCGCGATGGGTATCGGCCTCGCGCCCGCCAAATCGTAACGGCGATTCTCATCCGTAGACGGATGGTTCATCCCGCTCCCTTTGGGAGGGGTTAGGGGAGGGATAGTGGCAATGGCCATTAAAATCCCCCTCCTGCCTCCCCCAGAGGGGGAGGGATGAGTTGTTGAAGTGCCGCCGCCATTGGGGGGCCATACCCGCGTTGCGTGGCGCGCCGACGCTATATATGGTCCGCCCGCCAGAGTCTTGGGGCGTAGCCAAGTGGTAAGGCAACGGATTTTGATTCCGTCATTCGGAGGTTCGATCCCTCCCGCCCCAGCCACTTCAAATTCGCCGCGCGAATCTGAAGTGCCCTCCGACTTGATCGGACGGCCCATGCGTCGACTAACATCAGGCGCGCATCATGTGGGCTGAAGCCTTAACCGTCCTCGTCACCTTCCTGGTGATCATCGATCCCGTCGGGCTCGTGCCGATTTTCATGTCGCTGACCTATCACCAGCCGCCGGAAAGGCGCGGGCGCACGGCATTAAGCTCGGTGCTCGCAGCCGCGGCGATTCTCACTTTGTTTTCGATTGCCGGCAATCACCTGTTGCCGCTGCTCGGCATCACGCTGCCTGCGCTGCAAATTTCCGGCGGCATTCTCTTGCTGTTGCTTTCGATCGAAATGGTGTTCGCGCGCCAAAGCGGCTTGCGCTCGACGACCGATGCCGAAAAATCCGAAGCGCAGCACAAGAGCGACGTAACGATCTTTCCGCTTGCAGTCCCGCTGATTGCCGGGCCCGGCGCGATCACATCGTCTGTGATGCTGATGGAGCGTGCCGCGGGAAATATCGAAATGCAGACGATCGTCATTGCGCTGATGCTCGGCGTGCTCGCGCTCACCTATATTTCGTTCCTTGCCGCATCGAAGCTCATGGGTATTTTGGGCGTGACCGGCATCAATGTCATCGGCCGCACGCTCGGTATTATTCTCGCGGCGCTCGCGGTTCAATTCATGATCGAAGGCCTGCAAAGCGCATTTCCGAGCGTGCTCGGTCCGCATCACGCTTCTTGATATCCCGTTGATATTCAGCATCCGCCCGGGCGATGCTCGAACCGGGAAGGTGCAAGAAACGAGGTTCCGATGTTCGAGCTCAACGGTGCGCGTGTCTTGGTGGTTGGCGGCACGTCCGGCATCGGGCTCGGCGCGGCGCAAATGGCGACCGAGCTAGGCGCGCATGTAACCGTCGCATCGCGCTCCGCCGACAAAGTGCGCGCAGCGAAAGAAACGATCGGTCACGGAGCGGTGGGCCAAACACTCGATACCGCCGACGAGAGCGCCATCGAAGCTTTCTTCAAGAATGAAGCGCCGTTCGATCATGTCGTCGTCTCGGCGTCGCAGACGCAGTCATCGCTTGTTAAAGAGCTGCCGCTTGCGACCGCTTACGCCAACATGAACTCTAAATTCTGGGGTGCCTATCGTATCGCGCGCGCTGCACGCATCAACGACAAAGGCTCGCTCACTCTTGTGTCGGGCTATCTCAGCATCAGGCCGCGCAAGGGCAGCGCAATTCAAGGCGCCATCAACGCC
>JBAQHC010000187.1:0-4761 GCA_049288095.1 Alphaproteobacteria bacterium
GCCGATCGGAGATTCGGCCTGACGTGCTTGTCCATGTAATTCTCAACCAACATCGCAACGGTGAGCGCAGAGGCTTCCGCGGCGGCGAAAACATCACGCGGGTCTTTGTGCTCATCGACGTGCCCTGCGGCCTCTTCGGCGAGCGTGCGAGCACGGGCCAACGTGGTGCTGGGATAGCGGCCGAATGTGAGGCGTGCACGCTTCCCGGTCTTTGGGTTCGTGTACATGAAGGACCAGGCCCGCACGCCGCTCGATGTGACGCGCAGGGCAAGGCCAGGCGTGCCAGCATCGAAATAATCGGTTTGGGGCGCGCCGTCTTTCGTTCTGGCGTGCTTCACGAAGCGGTCAGAGAGGTCGAGGCGCATGAGCTGTTGTGCTCCCAGCACCAGGTCAGGATGTATAATTTCCGCACCTAGAAGGTGCATGTGCACGCGGTGGGGTGCAAGTCCATGCTAGGAGGAGGCATGGAGTGCGATTAGTTTTCCCAAGAATTCTGCGGATTTGCTATCGCAAGCGTTCGCGCCGCTTCGCGCGAAATCGCATATAGATTAACTTCTAAGCACCAGGCCGCAGGTTCGAATCCTGCTGGGGTCGCCAATTTTCCCAGGCTGCCGCCACTTTGCCGTATTCACACTTTCGTATTTGGGAGCTGTGACATCAGCGAATAGAGCCAAGGTTTGTTGCCGCAGAAAATCCGCGAACAAAATCTCTCTCGCAAAAATTTCGAGTCCGCTTGGTTGCGGGAGGCAAAATTGACCTTTTCATCACCGACATCAAGATGCCTGGGCGTGATGGATACGAGTTGGCTCAAGACGCGCTCAACGCCAGGCCCGGTCTGAAGGCGCTCTTGGTGACCGGATATTCGAGCCAACCTTTGCTCAAGGCAATTTCCGACGCCGGCATCGGCGTCCTCTATAAGCCTTTCGACATCGATCGCTTGACGGAAATGGCAACCCGTCTTGTCTCGTAAACGGCAAGGTCGGGACTAAGCGTCATCGTCCTCAACCGTAATGATCAAGGAGATGCGGTCGCCTTTCCTGTAAGGCGGGCTTTGCGGGCGCTCGAGCACGAACTTGCAGCGGAATTCGATGCCGTCCACCTCGATGAGTTGGTTCTCCAAATGCGAGAAATCAGTGCAGTCCCGATCCAGTAAGGTTTTCACGACGTCGGCGGCGCCAAACATTAGGAACTCTACAGCCTTGAGCCTTGGACAATCCTCTTGCGCCATCTGGCCCCCCCTTATCGCTGAGGATGACAGCTAAAGTGGCGCCGATACTCGACCGAGCGTGCTTTCTCGGCACTTCAGGCCATCCCATCCGACTCGAAAATCATGGCTTCGTGCGGGCGGTGCGTCTGTTCGGCACCTGACATTGCGTGAAAATTTCTGGTACAGACGGCTGCTTGCAAATCACATACGAACGCGCGCAGAGTGCCCCATTGTCGGCAGCGACACGGCGCCGGTAACTGAGAGACAGGTTTGGGCTCCCGCCATTTTTCAATGGGAGCGCGACATGCCGCCTGCCCGGCAGACCGAAAACCAGTTATTGGATTCCCTTTCCGCGTCCGATTACGATCAGCTTCGTGCGCATCTTCAGACTGTCGATCTTGCGCAGGGCATAACGCTCTACGCGACCGGCGACGAAATCGATCGCGTTTACTTTCCGCACAGTGGTGTCATCTCGCTTGTCGTCGCTCTTGGAGGCGGCGGCATGATCGAGGCTGCAATGGTCGGCAAGGACAGCATCTTCGGTGCATCGGCAGCACTCGATGGCAAGATATCTTTGAGCACTGCAATCATACAGCTGCCCGTCCGGGGATCGACGCTCGAGGTTTCGCGGCTGCGTGCTTTCACCGAAAGCAATGTGTCATTCAGGACAAGTCTGATCCGGCACGATCAGGCTCTGTTTGCGCAAGCGCAGCAGTCGGCCGCATGCAACGCTCTGCACACTGTCGAAGCAAGATTGTCGCGGTGGCTGCTTCGCGTGCGCGATCTCTCAGGAGCTGACGACTTTACGCTGACCCAGGAGTTCTTATCGCAGATGCTTGGCGTGAGACGGCCAAGCGTTTCGCTTGTCGCCAATACCCTTCAACAAGCCGGTCTGATCCGCTATCGCCGTGGACGAATTGAGATCACCAATCTGGAAGGCCTAAGGGAAGTTTCGTGCGAGTGCTATGAAATCGTCCGGGCTCACTATGACAGGTTGTTGAGCACCGATCGTAAAGCGGGCCGCGCCTGAGCGCTCATCGCAGGCGAGCCCTCTCGAATCACGTGCTAGAAGGTCGGAACTCTCTTTCTCGAAATTGGCCGCGCGCTGGCCAGGCGAATGGCTGAACGGCGGCTTGCTGAGAATAGATCTGCATCAATTTCCGGTTCACAATCCCGTGCCACCGTTGCCTCAATACTGGCGGCCAGAGCGCCGTGACGGGAGATTGGCCATGGGCACGAGGCGATTGAATCAGATCACTCACGCGGTCGAAGCCATCAACGAGTGGCTGGGCGAGCTGATGGACTTGCTCAATTGGGATGATCGGGGCCGTGCCTATCGCGCGCTCTACGCTGTTTTGCCGGCGCTGCGCGACCACTTACCGGTCAATGAGAGTGCCCATCTTGCCGCTCAGCTTCCGCTGATCGTTCGCGGCATATTCTTCGACAGCTGGCATCCGGCAGGCCAGCCGGTGCGCGACCGGGCGGGGGATGCGTTCATCGCCCATATCGAGGAGACGTTCCTGCAGACAGCCGGTGCAAATCCGGCGCAAATAGCAACCGCCGTATTCACGTTGCTAGAGCGGCACGTGTCGGCCGGAGAAATCGAGCATGTGAAGAAGGCGCTGCCTGATGGAGTGCGCCGCTATTGGCCCTCATCGCCGCAACGCGATCCCAAGCGTGCAGCGTAGAGTCTGACTTCACGCTGGCGCACCTAACATATAGACGTCACGAGCGTCTGCCGTGGCAACTCCGTACAAGGTGGTGTTAGTGCTGCCGAGACTTCGCAGAGCGCTCGTTTGATGCTAGGTTGAATTTACCGTTAGCTGTTCCTGTGGTCGCTGACGCCTGAGAGACACGAAAGCCGCTGATTAAACGTGGCGCGCGCACTCCCGCCCGAAGCTCGTTAGATTGAGCGATGAGACTGGCCCTAGTCGGCCTGGCTCTGCACGGAGGCGATGATGCACAAAATCGTGCAAGCGAATATCGACAGATACGAGTCCCTGCTCAAGTCCGAGTCAGACCCCACCAAGAGGACCATGATTGCTCGGCTCCTTGAGGAGGAGAAGGTGAAGCAAAAGGCGATAACCGAAGCCAAGGCCAAGATTCAACGCTAGGGGCTTTCGGGCCAAACTCGCCAATGCGTCGGTTCGATGTCGATGAGCCTCTTCGTCGAGGCATCGATCCATCCACTCTCGCTCCTGCGACAGGGAAATATCAGTGCGTGGACCTCGCCACGTTCGATCACGCAGACTTCGAGATCAACGCCTAGCGGCGCCGTTGAAATGGGCATCCAATTTCGCGGAAACAGACAAAGCTCTGCCATGGCGCATGGACGCACCAGCTAGAGTGAAAGACATTGAGATGTGTCAAAAACTCTCGCCGGCCCGTGTGATATAGGCGCGGGTTGTTATTCGCGGACTTCGATTGTTGTCGCACCGGCAAGGCGCCTTAGGCGCAGACATCTGCCAATAATGCAAAATATCCGTGGAAAATATTCGCTGGGAAAATAAAGTAGTCTTGCCGCTTGAATTTGATGACTGCAGCGCTCATTTTGTTGCGCGGCAGTATTTACAAAAAATATTAGACGGGCGCACCGCGATATAGACGCCTCTTCTTGGAAGGACGTCAGTTCTGAGCGGCATTCAACCAGGCACCAGGCCCCTGCCGCGCTCGCGCGGCGCCGGAGCCCGTCTCGCAGTGCGCCGCGAGCCCCGATTGGAAAAATTCGATTACGGGGCGCCGGCGGAGCTGTTTGCGCGTAAGCACGCAACCAAGCCGAAGCAAATCGATTACGTGCGCTTCGCGCGAGCGTCGGATGCGATTCAACACGCGGTCGAAAGCGTTCCTGCGAAATTGCTTCTCGGGACGTGGCTGCTCGTGGGCGGTCACCGCTACTCGGGAAAGGCCATTCGCGCGCTTTACGATGATGCAGCCTATCCGCTCTATCGGCGCAGCGAGAAAAACGTGGCGCGTTCGGGATCGCAATGAACAGGGTTCAATCATACGCCTTCATCGTGGCGCTGGCTGGCGCCGCGCTCGTCGCCTTCTGCGCCTATGCGTTCAGCGCGCCGGTCGATATGTCGAATGTGATCGTTGCGAGCCTTGTCGATCTTAGAACATTCGGCTTTCTGCTCGGCCTAGCCGCGCTGGTCGGCGGCGCCCTCTGTTGGCTCTGCGCTAAGTAGCAAAAACATAAACGCCGAGCTTGGTCGCGGAGGTCAAAACGAATGTGACCGGAACCGAAGTCCCGGCCACACTAGGCCCCTGGAGTAAACTCGTGAGACGGGGCGGAGGTATCTGGGCTTAGCTGTTGGCAGCCGTAATCGCGCTCGAGATCTTGAAGAAGGTCGAGTTGAGCTGGGTGCCGAGGCCTTGAAGGACGCCGAGGATAACGACGGCGATCAAAGCGGCGATCATGCCGTATTCCATCGCGGTGACGCCGGACTCGTCGCGGACGAAATTCTTGAGGAAGGTCTTCATGGTGCAAACTCCTGTTTAGGGCCTAAGGACCGCCCCGTCTCCAGCGTCGGGGCTCGGCTCACAAGGAGCAGGAG
>JBAQHC010000188.1:0-10943 GCA_049288095.1 Alphaproteobacteria bacterium
GGACCCCTCCCTCAATCCCTCCCCTTTCAGGGGAGGGAAACGGCCCTCCCCCTGCAAGGGGGAGGGATGGGTGGGGGTCATCGTCATAACAAGATCAATGAGTCAGCCCGGCCTGACGGTCGACAAGATCGCGACCCGGCAATTCGTTGAATTGGTGGAAGGGCGGCGGCGATGACAGCGTCCATTCGAGCGAGGTTGCGCCCTCGCCCCACGGATTATCCGCTGCCTTGCTGCGATAAATGACGAAGGCATCGAACAGCATGTAGAGGAACACCACGATGCCAGCGGCCGAGATGTAAGAGCCGATGGAGGAGATGTTGTTCCAGAACGCGAAGCCTTCCGGATAATCGACATAGCGGCGCGGCATGCCTTGGAGGCCCAAAAAATGCTGCGGGAAGAAGACCAAGTTCACGCCGATGAACTGCGTCCAGAAATGCAGTTTGCCGAGAAATTCGCGGTAGTTGTAACCCGTCATCTTCGCGAACCAATAATAGAAGCCGCAGAAGATGCCGAACACCGCGCCGAGCGACAGCACATAATGGAAATGCGCCACGACGTAATAGGTGTCGTGGAGAGAAGTATCCACGCCAGCGTTCGACAGGACCACGCCGGTCACGCCACCGACGACGAAGAGAAAGATAAAGCCAATCGCCCAGAGCATTGGCGTCTTGAACTCCATCGAGCCGCCCCACATGGTCGCGATCCAGGAGAAGATCTTGATGCCCGTCGGCACCGCGATCACCATCGTCGCGAACATGAAATAGGCTTTAAGATCGAGGCTGAGGCCGACGACATACATGTGGTGCGCCCACACGACGAAGCCGATGAAGCCGATGGCCACCATCGCGTAGGCCATGCCGAGATAGCCGAAAATCGGCTTGCGGCTGAACGTCGACACGACCTGGCTGACGATGCCGAATGCCGGCAGGATCATGATGTAAACTTCAGGGTGGCCGAAGAACCAGAACAAATGCTGGAACAGCAAGGGATCGCCGCCGCCGGCGGGATCGAAGAAGGTCGTGCCGAAATTGCGATCGGTCAGCAGCATGGTAATCGCGCCAGCGAGCACGGGCAGAGCCAGCAACAGCAAGAACGTCGTAACAAGCTGCGACCACACGAACAGCGGCATCTTATGCAGCGTCATGCCCGGCGCGCGCATGTTGAAGATGGTCGTGATGAAGTTGATCGCGCCCAGAATCGAAGATGCGCCGGCCAAGTGCAGCGACAAGATCGCAAGATCCATCGACGGGCCCGGATGGCCAACGGTTGAAAGCGGGGGATAGACCGTCCAGCCGCCGCCAAAGCCGTTCCCTTGCGTTGAGCCAGGCACGAGCAGCGAAAGGCAAAGCAGCGCGAACGATGCCGGCAGGAGCCAGAACGACAAATTGTTCATGCGCGGAAAGGCCATGTCGGGCGCGCCAATCATGATCGGCACGAACCAGTTGCCGAACCCACCAATAAGCGCGGGCATCACGGTGAAGAACACCATGATGAGGCCGTGCGCTGTGACGAACACGTTATAGAGTTGATGACCCGCTTGCGTGTCGGGGAAGACCTGGAGACCCGGATGCTGCAGCTCGGCGCGCATCACGACGGAGAGCGTTCCGCCGATCAGGCCGGCAATGATCGCAAACACAAGATACATCGTGCCGATGTCCTTGTGGTTGGTCGAGAACAGCCAGCGGGCAATGCCCGTCGGGTGATGGGCTTCTTCGTGCTCGTGAGCGTCGGCGTGCGCAGCCATGAGCTCTCTCCTTAACGATTTTCGGCGACTTGCGTCGCGGGCGCGGTTTCCAGCGCACTGTATTTCTGCTTCATCGTGGCGACCCAAGCATCGAATTCCGGCTTGGAAACGACATGCACTTCAATCGGCATGAAAGCATGATCCGCTCCGCATAGCTCGGAGCACTGGCCGTAATAGATACCTTCTTTGGTTGCGCGGAACCAAGTGTCGTTGATACGGCCCGGCACGGCATCCATCTTCACGCCAAAAGCGGGCACGGCCCAGGAGTGAATGACATCCATGCCTGTGACCAGCACGCGGACGGTTGCATTGACCGGAACATAAATCGGTTCGGTGACGGCGAGCTTGTACGGCCGGTTTTGTGCCTCGGCATCAGCCTTGGGCAGCAACTTGGACGTGAAGGTGAAGTCACCGCTCGTGGGATATTCGTAATCCCAATACCACTGCGAGCCCATTGCCTTGATCGTAAGATCGCTTGGCGGCGTGATCTCCTCATAGGCAAGGAGATTGAATGAGGGGATCGCGATGAGCACCAGGATCAAGACTGGAATGCCGGTCCACACGACTTCGAGCAGCGTGTTGTGGTGAAAGCCCGCGGCGGTTGGGTTGGATTTCCGGTTGTAGCGGATCATGCACCAAATGAGCAGAAGCATGACCAGCAGCACGATGACGACACAGACCGGCACAAGGATGTAGTTGTGGAACCACTCGATCCGCTCCATCACCGGCGTCACCGGCGCCTGAAAGCCGAGCGCTTTATCGCGTGGGATGTCCGCGAAGGCCGACGGCGCGAGCAGCAACATCGCCAACGTCGTGAGGAACTCGAAAACCCGCGCCTTGAGCCGTGTCATCATTTTAGGGTCGATTGCTGTGGGTGGGCCCAGGGGCATTTGGCCCCTATTGGTATCGAATGCGTGTCTCACCACAAATCGAAAGGCGCCGCAAGCGGTTAACCCCTGCGACTAACAGGCCCGCCCCGCGGAACGGGCCCGGGCGCCAAATTGGGGTGGCGCCGCGTGAATGCCTGACGACTACAGGGCCTTGCCGGTTTTTGACCTTTTGGAGGGGGCCGCTAGATTGTGAGAAGGCCCCCCGCCGAATGAGGAAGCGCCATGACCTATTCGACCGACGAGATTTTCTTTGGCCGCGCGGGGCTCGATCAGAAGCGGGTCGAGGCCTTGGTCGATGACGCGGTCGGCAAAGGCGACGATGGCGAACTCTACCTCGAATATAAGCAGTCCGAGACCTTCGCCTTCGACGATGGGCGCCTCAAAGCTGCGAGCTTTGACACGACTCAAGGCTTTGGCCTCAGGTCGGTTGCCGGCGAGGCGACCGGCTTTGCCCACTCTTCGGAGCTCTCGGAAGACGCAATCAAGCGCGCGGCCGCTACGATCAAGGCCGTGCAAAGCGGCCATCAGGGTGTCCTCGCTGAGCCGCCGCCGCGAACCAACGCCAAGCTCTATATCGACGACAATCCGCTCAATGGCGTTGCCTTCGCCGCCAAGGTGAAGCTTCTTGAAGAGATGAACGCTTATGCCCGCGCGAAGGACCCGCGTGTCCGGCAGGTCTCCTGCTCGCTCTCTGGATCGTGGCAAGCGGTGGAGATTGTGCGGCCCGGCGGCGAGATCCGCCGCGACATCCGCCCGCTGGTGCGGCTCAACGTGTCGATCGTTGTCGGCGAAGGCGACCGCCAGGAGGCCGGCAACTACGGCATGGGCGGGCGCGTGCTCTACGATCAATATTTGAAGCCCGAGAATTGGCAGATGGCGGTCGACGAAGCGCTCAGGATGGCGCTCGTCAATTTGAAGTCGATCCCGGCGCCAGCAGGCGAGATGAATGTCGTCGTTGGCTCTGGCTGGCCCGGCGTTCTCTTGCATGAGGCGGTCGGCCATGGCCTGGAGGGTGATTTCAACCGCAAGAAGACATCGGCGTTCTCGGGACTTATGGGCCAACGCGTTGCCGCGCCGGGCGTTACGATCGTCGACGACGGCACCCTGCCCAACCGCCGCGGTTCGCTCACCGTCGATGACGAGGGCACGCCCACTAACCGTAATGCGCTGATCGAAGACGGCATTCTCGTCGGCTATATGCAGGACCGGTTGAATGCGCGCCTCATGGGCATGAAGCCCACCGGCAATGGCCGGCGCGAAAGCCATCAGCACATGCCGATCCCGCGAATGACCAACACATTCGCGCTTGCGGGCGATAAGGACCCGCAGGAGATCATTTCATCCGTAGACAGAGGAATTTACGCGGTCTCGTTCGGCGGCGGCCAGGTCGACATCACGAGCGGCAAATTCGTGTTCAATTGCACCGAGGCCTATATGATCGAGAACGGCAAGATCGGCGTGCCGATCAAGGGTGCCTCTCTGATCGGCAACGGCCCCGACGTGCTCACGCGCGTGAAGATGATCGGCAATGATTTGAAACTCGATCCTGGCGTCGGCGTTTGCGGCAAGGGCGGACAAGGCATACCCGCGGGCGTCGGCCAGCCGACCATGCGCATTGACGGCATCACCGTCGGCGGTACCGCCGCCGCTTAGGTGTGACGGAGTCGTTGGTAACAGTGTCGTTGCATCTGCCGCCGACGAAGCGACCGTTACTCACTTCACCGGTGTCGGCGTGTAGGTCCAGGTCCAACCCTTGTCGGTTGAGATGATCGACTTGCGATCGGCAGACACTTTAACACTGCCGGAGGCAGCAGCCGGCCCTGCAAGGATCATCACGCCCGGCACGACAAAATCTTGCGTCTCGGTCACCGACTTCGCGGCGACAGCTTGCGATCCGCCAGTGCAGGCGACCGGCGACGACGCTGCCGGATAGTCGCGCCGTGTCTCCATCTTCAGCTGGCCGCCGAGACCTGGGGTGAGCGATAGCACGCTCATGTGCTCGTATGCACCAGTAAGCGTTGGCGCGCGGCAGCCCTTGGCACCGTTACGGATGGCGCCGAGCTCGGACGGAAAGTTCTTGATCATCGGCACGCCGACAAGCTTTGCCTCGGTCTGGTCCCAGTCAAACGTCATCTCGACACGGTCTTTCACCGGCGCATAGCCATTGGTGCCAGCGTTCATGACCATTGTGTCGGCGGCATACTCGCCAACGACCGCGTAGCGCACCACGCTTACGGTCATCCATTTCTGCATGACCGCCATATCCATTTGCGCAGAGGCTGGCGTGGCGATGAGGGCAGCCCAAGCGAGCCCCGCGACCAAAGCAACTGGCCAGTGCATAACGATATTCATGAAAACTCCCCGATCAGGCAAGCAACTTACACCAAATCGAATTGGCCGGGAAAAGAAACTGCGAACTCAACCCTGCTCGAGCGGATAGCTCGCTTCGCGCCATTCCTTCATGCCGCCATGAAGCGCGGCAGCGCGCGTGAAGCCGAGCTGGCGAAGCGTGGCCGCGGCAAGCGTCGAGATCTTGCCGAACTCGCAAGCGACGACGATGCGCAAGGTCGGGTTGGGCAACTCCTCGTTCACGCGTAGCTCAAGCTGACCACGCGGCAAATGCTTTGCGCCAGGAATATGCCCCTTGGCGTAAGCGTCCTTCTCGCGCACATCGAGCACCATGAGATCATTGGGCCGCGCATCGAGCCGACTCTTCAGTTCCTCAAGCGCCATAAACGGCACGCTCGCGCCCGCCTCCACTAGAAGCTGCATCACCGTCTTGCCGCCGCTCATATTCGTCCGCAGCGCCTCGGTAATGTGGTCCGGCATTGTGAGATTGAGCTGGCGCATCATCGCCACAAAATCAGCGCGCTCACGCTTTTGCAGGCGCGGATTGTTTGCGATCTCGGCGGCAAGCGTCGTGCTTTGACGGCCTTTGTAATCATGTGCCGGGAAGACGTTGAGCGCGGGATCGAGCTTGAGGAGCTTGCCGAACAAACTATCATAAAGCTGATCCGGGTCGCCTGTCGGCAAATCGGTACGACCCGTCGCGCCGATAAGAAGCGTGTCGCCCGTGAAAACGCGATCATCAACCACAACGCACATCGAATCGCCGGTGTGGCCGGGCGTGTGCAGCGCCTTTAAGCGCAGCTTGCCGACGGCAAGCATTTCCCCGTCATCGAGACGCAAGCCGGCAAACGGCGCCGGGCTCTCCTGATGCATGACGACCGGCACGCCCAACGTCTCACCCAATTGCTTGGCGGCCGAGAAGTGATCGGCATGCGTGTGCGTGTCGATGATATAGTGAATGCGCACACCTTGTTGGGTCGCGAGTGCGAGGTAGTGATCGACTTGGCGGATCTCGGGATCGATCAGCGCGGCGATGCGCGTGTCGGCGCAGCCGATGAGGTAGGATTGGCACCCGCCTGTCGCGATCTGGTTGAAGATCATTCGTGCCCTCCTCGTCTCTTTAGGAGCGCAGGGTACACTCGGCGGACATTGGCGCCAATGACTATCGCTTCGGCGCGGTGATAGGCAGCAACACGACCGTAAGCTGACCGCTGTATGAAAATGTCAGGTTTGTAGTCACATCAGCGCCGGAATAGATATTTGCATAGCCGGTCGATGTCATTGTCACGTTCGCGCTGATCCGCGAAAGTTTCTTGCCGACCAGATCGGAATTGGAGCGCACAAGAAGAAAATGTTCTGCCGGATGGCTCCGAAGCTCTGCGCTCATGTCGAATCCGCGAAACAGAAACAGACTATCCGGAATGTCGCGAGCGAGCGCCCCGGCCTCGTTTAGCAACTGAATGTGAGGCGGAAAAAGCGCTTCGCCCTGCGGCGTGCTGGCGACGGATATGATGAATGGCTGTTCAGCAGCCGGCAGCGCGAAGATAGCGTAAACATGGGGCTTGCCGTCCTCCCCTGTGTAACAGGGCGACGTTTCATCAAGCTTCACCGTTTGCGGCTTGGCCTTATCTGGAACATATGCGAGTTCGGCGGCTCCCTGCAGATTAGGCGCCGCCGTGCAACTCCGGCTGCCAAGATCGAGCATCGGCGGCGGATAGTGAACCTGAGCGCACGCGCTCATTGCCAAGCACAAAACTGCGGCAAGGAGGATCGAGATCCCGCGCATGGCAGCACCTACTGAAGCAGATTGGCGATCGCCGACGACACTTGCGCGAAAGCGTCGTTGAGCCCTGCGGTCGTCTTCGTTGGATCGGCCGCCATGTCGTCGACGGTGTTGAAGGCGAAAGCTTCATTCGGGGCGATGGAAATCACGCCCTTGGGCGCGTTGACCGGATTGTATTCGATCGTGCTCTCCATGAGCACGGCGTGATCGGAGTTACGGATGAGCTTGGACCTGACCCAAAGAAACGGCCGGTAGTCAGCCCTCATTCCGGCGAGGAGGTAGCCATAGCCATCGACGACGAGATCGAGATAGGCATCGACAGCGCCCGGCGGATAAGCCTTAAGGTAGTTTCGGCTCGGGCGCGCAGGCTTGCTGAAGTCGATCTTGTAGCCCTTGGCTTCCAATGAGGCGCGCAGAGCCGCATCGAATGATTGCTCGGTCATGTAATTATCGCCGCTGAGAGCCTTCGCAAGCTTACCTTCGCGCTCGGATTCGATCGCGGCATCGACGAGTGCGCCGACTAACCCAAAGCTTTGGCCAAGTGTCGCGGCTTGGACGACCGACGCCTTATCCGCCATCGCCGGGCCGAGGACGGTGACGCTTGAGACATTGGCGCTCGTACGGTCATACGGAATTGACGGAACACCTGCGCACGCGGCAAGCACGCACAGAAACGCAAGCGCCAAAGCGCCGCGGCAAAGCCTCAACATAATGATTTCCCCCCTACATCCCCGCCGAAGAGTAACAATGGAGGCAAGTGGATGTGAAGCCGGAATCTCAGTAAAGAGATTCGCCTGGGGCGCGAGTCCTTGCGCGATCTCTTCGCGAGCGCACAATTTCCTTAGCTATTCGCTTATTCGCCTCTAAAGCTTGGCTTGCGCTTTTCGAGGAATGCAGTCCGGCCTTCCTTGTAGTCGGCGCTCGCGAAGCATTTGCGCACAATTTCTTCGACGGCGGAGAGATTGCGGTCCGCCTTGTCTTTCAGCACTTCGCCGACGGCAAGCTTAGCGCCCTGCATGGTAAGCGGCGCGTTTTCTGCAATTGTCGCGGCGTAGTTCTTGATGAAGCCTTCAAGCTCCCAGTCCGGCAACACGCGGTTGACGAGGCCCATTTGATACGCCTCATCGGCGGTGAATTGCCGCGCAGTCAAGAATATCTCTTTCGCAAATGCCGGACCGACGAGATCGACAAGCCGTTTGACGCCCGAATACCCGTAGCCAAGTCCGAGCCGCGCCGCAGGAATGCCAAAGCGCGACCCCTGAGAACAGATGCGCATGTCGCAGCAGACTGCGAGCCCGACGCCGCCGCCGATGCAATAGCCTTCGATCATCGCAATCGTCGGCTTGTTGTACTCGTAGAGCGTTCCCCAGGCGCGCTCGACGATCTCGCTATAGCGCGCGGCCGCTTCTTCATTTGCGCGCTCGCTTTCGAAGCGCGAAATATCCGCGCCGGAAACAAAGGCTTTGCCGCCCGCGCCCTTAAGAACGACAACGCGCACTTCAGCGGCACGCTTGAAATCATCCAAAATGCGCGCCGCTGCCTCCCACATCTCGAGCGAGACCGCGTTGCGCTTCTCGGGATTGTTGAAAATCATCCAGCCGATCGCGCCGGTTGTCTGGCTCAACACTTTTTCCGCTGTGGTCATTTGCTTAGCCGTACCGCTGCCAGGTTTCGGGAAGACCGAGCCAGGCGCAACGGCCGGCGTTGTTTGCGGTGATTGACGGCTCGGGAAAAGGCTCAGGTATGAAGCAACCGCCGGCGACGCCGGTGTGACTCGGCATAAAATTTGACTTCCAAAAAAGAGTCGTCCCGCAACGGGCGCAGAAATGGCGCTGCTGCCGATCTTCAATGGCATAGAGGCGCAGATCGCCTAACTTGGCGACAACCTGCTCGTCGGCGAAGTAAGCGGACCAGCCGAATGCGCTGCCTGTCCGCTGCTTGCAGTTGGAGCAATGGCAAATTGCGTTGATCGTCGGCTCGCCCGCGACCTCAATCGAACAGGTTCCGCAACAGCAAACTGCCTTGCGCGTCATCACAACACCTTCTTGGCGTGCAGCGAGGCGATCTCGGCCTCGGTGAACTCGAATTCGCGCAGCACTTCATCCGTATGTTCACCCAATTCGGGCGGGGGCGCTGCAAGATGCGAGGGCGTGCGCGACAATGAAACGGGCTGGGCAAGAAGCGTGATCTCGCTGCCATCTTGCAGCGCGACCGCTTGCGCGGCGCCCAGATGCTCGACCTGCGGGTCGGCGAACATCTCGTCGATCTTATAGATCGGCCCGCACGGCACGCTGGCCGCGTTCAGGAGCTCGACCCACTCTGCAGTTGTACGCTTGGCCGTGATCTTCTCGAGCTCATCGTTCAGCTGGTCGCGATGCTGGAGCCGCAATTTGCTCGTCTCGTATTCCGCTCGCGTGCGAAGATCATCCCTATCGAGGGCCTTGCATAGCCGCTCCCACATTGTCTGGCCGGCAACCGCGATATTGATGTGGCCGTTCTTGGTCTTGAACACGCCGGTGGGCGTTGAGGTTGGATGATTGTTGCCGGCTTGCGGCGCGACGACGCCATCGACCAGCCAACGCGCGGCCTGAAAATCGAGCATGAAGATTTGCGCCTGCAAGAGCGATGTGTCGACTTCCTGTCCTTTGTCCGATTGCTCGCGCTCCAACAGCGCAACCATAATGCCGAGCGCGCAGAAGAGACCCGCCGTCAAATCCGCGATGGGAATACCAACGCGCACGGGCCCCTGCCCCGGCAAGCCAGTGACCGACATCAAACCACCCATGCCTTGCGCGATTTGATCGAAGCCCGGGCGATTGGCGTAAGGTCCGGTTTGGCCGAAGCCCGAAATGCTCGCATAGACGAGGCGCGGATTGACGGCAGAGAGCGCTTTGTAATCGATGCCCAATCGCGTCTTCACGTCGGGTCGAAAATTTTCAACCACGACATCGGCTTTTGCGGCGAGGCGCTTCAAGACGGCCACGCCCTCGGGCGATTTCAGATCGAGTGCCAAGCTGCGCTTGTTGCGATGCAGGTTCTGAAAATCCGAGCTGTCGCGCGCGCCGCCCATCGGCTCGCCTTCTATCAAGTGCTCCGGCATTTCGACCTTGATGACATTCGCGCCCCAATCGGCCAGCTGGCGCACGCATGTCGGGCCCGATCGCACCCGCGTGAGATCAAGTACGGTGATGTGATTAAGCGCCGTCGATGCGCGCGGAAACATGATCCCTCCTAATTGCCGATGCTCATGGCGAGAGTGCGGCTGATAGAGGTCAAGTCATGCCCCGATTGCTCGGCCCATTTGTTGAACGCTTCTTGCACTTTCTTCATTGCCGCCTTACCGGAAGGTTCTTTGTCGATCACGCTCTCTTCGATCAAACGCGCAACGACATCGCGCGATGTGATGAACGCTGGCTTGCCCATGCGGCGGAGGCAATACATCGCCGAACCACCGCCAAGGCCGCTCGCGCGCTTCTTCAGGAAGTCGAGCAAGCCGACATAATCCGCATCCGGCCAATCGGCGAAGAATTTCGCGGCACTGCCATGTTCCCTCGCAAGCTCGAGCAGAAGCTGCGCATTCTTCGGCACCGACATCACCTTGCGCGCATTGCGCACGATGCGCGTGTCCTTCAGGAGCGCATCGATCTTCTTCTCGCTCATCATCGCGCAGCGCTTGACATCGAACCTGTCGAACGCCGCTTCGAAGCCCTCCCACTTGTTCTCGATCACTTGCCACGAAAATCCAGCTTGAAAGACACAGCGTGTCATCATCGCGAGCCAGCGGTCGTCGGGAACCTTTGCAAGGGCGCCGCGCGATTTCGGCTTGTGTTCGGCAATCGCTTTTTCGAGCTGCTTCGGCCCGCCATGGCGCTTGGCGGCAATTGCGAAAATTTGGTCGAACGTTCTCATGCGCGACACAATATAATCATGTCTAGGGCTCGGCTAGGGAGCCGAATATGGGGTTTCAAGGGGTTGAGACTCTGTGTCCATGCGATTATGTGAGAGGCACGGGATGGGGAGCAAGCAATGAAAGACATTCGCGACCGCTGGACGCCTTCAATTTCAGGCTTCCTCATTCTGGGCCTGATTATCGCCTCTGTGATTTGGGCGCTCATCAACTTTCAGGCGGCGATTGAGCTCTACTATCGCTGGCCTGCGCTGGTGATTGCGTCCAGCA
>JBAQHC010000189.1:0-1597 GCA_049288095.1 Alphaproteobacteria bacterium
GTTCTGAGCGTCGCCGGGTTGAACCTGGCGCAGGCTCAGACCAAAGGGGCGCCCGCCGCCTCTGTAACGCAGGAGCAGCTTAACGCCGCGGCTAAGGACGAGAAGAACTTTCTGCATACCAACGGCAATTACGATCAGACCCGGTATTTCCCGGGTAAGCAGATCAACACGTCCAATGTTGGCAAGCTCCACCCCGCCTGGATTTTCCAGACCGAGGTGAAGGAGTCCCAGGAGACGACGCCGATCGTCGTCAACGGCGTGATGTATGTCACGACGTCGTTCGACCATGTCTACGCGCTCAACGCCAAGACGGGCGAGGAGTATTGGCACTACAAGCACACTATGGGCCCGGTCACGACCTATTGCTGCGGCCCCAATAACCGTGGCGTGGCCGTTTATGACGACAAAGTCTATCTGGCAACGCTGGATGCCAAGCTGGTCGCGCTTGATGCCAAGACGGGCAGCGTGGTCTGGCAGACCGAGATCGCCGATCCCACGCTCGGCTACAGCGAGACGATGGCGCCGACGGCCGTTGACGGCAAGATCCTGATCGGCACGAATGGTGGCGAATATGGTATTCGCGGCTTCGTCCGGGCCTATGACGCCAAGACCGGCAAGCTCGTGTGGAACTTCGACACCACTGCCGAGACCTCCGTTGGCGTGTGGGCCACCAAGGACGCCACGGGCAAAGACCTGCATCGCGATATCGCGGCCGAGAAGGCGCAGCTGGCCAAGACCGGCGATCCGTACAAGACGGTCGGCGGCGGCGTGTGGCAGAACCCGTCCATCGATCTCAAGGCCAAGCGCGTCTACTTCGTGGTCGGTAACCCCTCGCCTGACCTCGACGGCGCGATCCGGCCCGGCGACAATCTCTACACGGAGTCGCTCGTATCGGTCGATCTCGATACCGGCAAACTTGCTTGTTACTTCCAGTACATCCCTCATGACGTCTGGGATCTCGACGACACGAGCCCGACGGTGTTGGTCGATGCAAAGGACAAGGACGGCAAGGTCGTGCCGGCTGTCATTCACGGCGGCAAGACCGGGCACGTCTACGTCAACGACCGCAAGGATTGCAGCCTCATTCGCTTCTCCGAGCCGATGGTGTCGCAAGATGGCATGTACACATTGCCGACAGCTGAGGGTGCGCGCATGCTGCCGGGCGCCAATGGCGGCGTCGAATGGTCGCCGATGGCGGTCAATCCCGAGCTTGGGCTAGCCTACGCGGTCAACCTGCACCAGCCGATGACCTACCAGGTTCAGAGCTCACCCTATCCGGGTGGCAAGCTGTGGCTTGGCGGCGCCTTCAAGGTGATCGCGACCGAGGCGTCGTTCGGCAACGTCACCGCAGTCGACTACAACACCGGCAAGATCGCATGGCAGGTGAAGACGCCGCTGCCGATGATGGGTGGCGCGCTGACGACGGCCGGCGGTCTCATGTTCACGGGTGAGGGCGACGGCTGGTTCCGGGCCTATGACGCCAAGAGCGGCAAGGTCCTGTGGTCGTTCTTTGCCGGTGCCGGCGTCAATGCGCCTCCGGCGTCCTACTCCGTCGACGGCAAGCAGTACATCGTCGTCGGTGCGGGTGGTAATACCC
>JBAQHC010000190.1:0-2754 GCA_049288095.1 Alphaproteobacteria bacterium
GGCTCAATGGCTGGCCTATGCGATCCCCTGCCGACGCTTCGCCGAGGTCCTCGCGGACAACTGCGCACGGCTTGGGGCCGATGTGGTTTGCTACACCTTCACCGTAGTGGACTTGCACCACCTACTCCTTGCCGGTCTCCCGGCGCACTCAAAAATCCCGTTGGACTGAACGGCTTCGCCGTAGTGGCAGTTTCACGGTTTGCGGCCAATGGAAGTATCTTCTTCATGCGGCTGGGACAAGGGGTCCTGGCCTAGCGTGAAGGAGAACGATCCCAATGCCCACAGAGTTGCGTAACAGGATGATCGCGGACATGAGGTCCGCGGGCTTGGCCGCCTCGACCCAGGAAGTCTACATCCACGGCGTTCGCGGGCTTGCTGCTTATTACCGGCGCTCGCCGGACTTGCTGAGCGAGGCAGAGGTACGTAGCTATCTGCTGTACCTGCGCGATGAGCGGGGTGTGGCGCGGGGCACCTTCGCCCCCTGCCATGGAGGCATCCGCTTTCTATTTGCCCACACGCTGGACCGCGACTGGCCGCTATTTTTAAAAAAAGAGTCCGCCCGCCCAAGCGCCAGCGTTTGCCTGAAGTGCTATCGGATGCCGAAGCACGGTCTATCGTTGGCTGCATAAGGAAGCCTTCCGTCAGGGCGGCCATGCTCTTGATGTACGCCTGTGGCCTGCGCATCGGCGAAGCTGCGGCGGCCCAAGTGACGCACATCGACGGTGCCCAAGGCTCGGTCCGCGTCATCGGCAAAGGCAACAAGGAACGCTTGGTGCCACTGCCGGAGCCCGTCCTCATTGAGCTGCGCCGCCTTTGGACGGCGCATCGCAATCCGCGCTGGCTTTGCCCCAGCCGGAGCGGCACCAAGCCCATCTTGCGCCTGTCCCTATACCAGGCATTCCGGGCGGCGGCCCGGCAAGCCGGTATCGAGCGGCGCGTCAGCCCGCATTCGCTTAGGCACAGCTACGCCACCAGGCTTCTGGAAAGCGGCGTGGATACCAGGATCGTGCAGATTTTGCTTGGGCACGCCAACATCAAGACAACGGCTGGGTACACGCACCTGACCGAGCCTGTCCGCGCCCCGCTCAAGGCCATCCTCGATAGACTGATGTCCGGCCTATAAGGCCGGGCACCAGCTGTGATCGAGGTTGCGGACATCTTCCGCCGCTTTGCTGACGGCTATCTGGCGATGCACGGTGCGGGGGTTCTGCCCTCGCACCGGCGCGCCATCGCCGATATTCTTGCCTGCCGCACGCAAGCGCTTGGCGGGCACCTTTGGCGCTGCGGCCAATGCGGCGCCGAAGTCTATTCCTACCATTCCTGCCGGAACCGCAGCTGTCCCAAATGCCATACGGATCAGGCTGAACGGTGGCTTCGGGCACGGCAGGCCGAAGTGCTGCCCTGCCGCTACTTCCATATCACCGTTACCGTGCCGCAGGAACTGCGCGAGACGCTGCGCAGCCAGCAGAAGACCCTCTATCCGCTGCTCATGAAGGCAGCGGCGGAGGCCATTATCGAACTGGCTCGCGATCCGCGCTATGTGGGCGGCACGCCAGGCGTGCTGGCCGTGCTGCACACATGGACGCAGCAACTGCTCTACCACCCCCATGTCCATTGCCTGGTCACCGGCGGCGGCGTCCTGGACGGCTCTTGGCATCCGGCGCGCCGCGATTTTCTGCTTCCCTACGCTGCCCTGGCCAAGCTTGTCCGGGGCAAGCTCATGGCCGCGCTCGCCAAGCGCTGCCCTGGGCAGGCCTTGCCCAAGGCGGTCTGGCAAAAGCCATGGGTGGTCCATTGCACACCGTGGGGAGAAGGTGCGGACGCGGTGCTGCGCTACCTTGCCCGCTACGTGTTCCGCGCCGCCATCTCCAACAGCCGGATCGAAAGCCTGGACGGGGATAGCGTTACCTTCCGCCACAAGCACCGCGCCTCGAACCGCTGGCGGCGGACACGGCTTTCCGGCCACGAGTTCATGCGCCGCTTCTTGCAGCATGTGCTGCCCCAAGGGCTGCACAAGGTGCGCTATTACGGTCTGTGGCATCCCTCGAAGCGCGAAGAAGCGGCAAAGGTCCGGCAGCTTCTGCTGCCGCAAGTGCGCTCAAGTAGCGCGCCGCTAATAGCGCAAAGCATGGCTACGGCGGGGCATCCGTCCCAAACTACCGGTGCAAGCGATGCTGGCCCGCAAGACACCGGCACGCCGCCTGTCCGCCCCTGCCCCTGCTGCGGCCAAGGCCGCCTCCTTTGTGTCCGCCGTCTCTATCCCAAACAGCCGGAGGGGCCATGACCGGCCGTCATGCCGATTGCCGCCCGGCTTGTCCGCGCATGTGCTTGTCATGCGGCCGCTGGCGCTCGCCTTCCAGTACCCCCGGCTGTCCCGCTCAGTCCCGCTTGGCGCCTTCCCGCTCGAATATGCGCCGCAAAAAGCCGCGATCCGCTCCTCAACGGCAAAGCCGCCGGCCGCTCCAAGCCGCATTCCAAGCTTGGCGCCCAGCACCCTCCACCTGAAAAATCCATAGCCAGGCCCACCCTCACAGCCGGCGTTCAGTCCAACAGAGTTTGTGCTTCGGCAAGCGAAGCACAAACTCTTACTTCGTTAAATATGAAAGCAACTTCCCCGTTAACCATATATATGACGCCGACGGAGTTAATTACACATTCAAAATCAATGTGTTGGCATATAAACGATTTAGCAAAACATTTATGCTATATTATATCGGCATTGAAAAAGCGGTGCCAAAGCACGGAAAGCACAAC
>JBAQHC010000191.1:0-2436 GCA_049288095.1 Alphaproteobacteria bacterium
CCTTCGGCGAGCCGGCGTGGCGTTGGGTGGCGGGCTATCTTGCCATGGCAGCTACGTTCTACGCGGCGCGGTGGCTGGTGGTGCGCGATGACGGGTCCTCAGACAGCGCCGCTCCAACTTGATCGCAGCGGCTGAGCGATGAAATTTGCTAAGGATGGAGTTGACGATTGCCGCAGCACCCCGTCGCCCGGCCGCACCATCCCTAGTCCAGCTGGCGGCAGCGCGCATTTCTATCTTCGTCTCGGAACTCCAGGTCACACACCTCGATTCCGGGATGCTCAAGCAGCCAGACGCTCAAGAAATCGCGAAAATCCACCGTTGCCGTCGCCGCGATGATCGAAACATTGTCGTTCACTGAGACGAGCCCCGAGTTCACCCCGACGAGAACGCTTCTTGCCGACAACTTGGCCGGCGACACATCGGCTGTGACGCTACGACCGTCGCGGTCGACGTTCAACATCACGGCGCCGCCGCTGTCGCCGGGACAGAGACTAGCGTCACCCTCGATCGCACCGAGGGTCAGAAAGTCCTCAGCCCCCGGATTTGGGTTGAAGGTATAGCCGAGCGGCGTGATGCGTCCGCCTCCCTGCCGCGCCACGATATCGCCGTCGACCACCGGCTTGCCCTGGTCCTTGATGTCCGTGCAGCCGAACCCCGTCAGAACGAGCAGGGCCTCGCCACCAAGCAGGCCAGGCTGCAGCGAAACCCACTCCGGCTTTACGTCCTTGAGCTCCTTTCCCAAGAGACAAAGGGCATAGTCAGCGGTGACATTGATATTCTGCTGATAAAGCGGGTGCGCAGTGCATTGAGCGTCGAACAGATGCTCTTTGCCCTTAGCGTTCTGATCCCAGATCGTAATCTGCGGCCCATTGTCGAGGCAGTGAGCCGCGGTCAGCAGGACGCGAGGCCCGATCAGCGTCGCGGTGCAATGAAGCACGTACTTGTCATTATCCGGCGAATTCGGTTTGAAGATGATGGGAAAGGTCCTGAGCTCGCCCTTGGGAAGCGGCTTGCCTCCCCGCAACATTGGCGCGAAAGGACCACTGGCCGCACCTGGTGCATTGTCAGATTGAAGTGGCATCGCCTCTTGCGCTGCCAGCGGCGATCGGACTCCGCCACATATAATCAGAACTATGATTGCGGCCCGGAGCAAGACACCGCCTCGCTGAAAGCGCGCGGGGAAGGAAGCGCGCGTGGCAACCTATCCACCACTGTTATGCCCGGGCAGATCAGTTGGATGTGAGCAGGGAACCCGGCTTCGTCTTATCATTCGTGCAGGTGATCTGGAACAAACTGTCGGAGTCTGTCTGCGTTATGCCTGCGACAGTCGGCGCCTGCTGGGCGCCGTAGGCCTTGGCGTTGGCTTGTGCCTGTCCGAGACTGTTCGCGATCTGTAGCTGCGTCGTCAGATCCCCGTTGAACAGCGTGGACAGCAGTCCAACGGGCGAAGAAAGCACCGCGGTAATCGCATTCACAGGCAGCAACGACACAGCCTCCGCCTCGCTGGGCTTGCGCACCGCGACACCGGTCAAGACGCCTTCATTGAACACCAGCTTGGTGATCTTCTGCACCAGAAACGCTCGGGTGACGCTGACTGCCCCAATGTCGAAGTTGTGAACGATGTTGACTTGCTGCCGGTCGATGATCCTCCCCCGCCCGTCACGAAGGTCGACGGGAACCTTCAACTTCGTGCGGTAGCAAACGTCGTCCGCGCTGCAGCGTGATTGCGCGAGACGCTTCCAGAGACCTCTGCGGCACGAATAATCGGTTCCGCATTCAAGTGCGGCTCGGTCCTCGATCGGCTGGACCAGAAGTCTGCCCATTTCGGAAAAATCGATGTGGATCTCCTCCTGCTCGTCCGCGGGACCGTTGCCCTCATTGAATCGCCGCGCCATCTCGTCCTGAAACGAGGCGATGTCGGGATGATACAGCCGATTGGAAGCGTCCCTTTCCAGGCGCCAAGGATCGACGAGCCATTTCACACTACGCTGCATGCGTGAGCGATATTCGCCGGGCTCAGGTGTCCTTGTGAATCCAACGGGGCGGCTGAATGCCGCAAAGGCGCGGGTTACGTTGAACAATACCTCCGGCGTGCGGTCCTCGCCTGCGTACTCGACCGCCCTCAGGAGACCATTCGGATCACGTCCTATGCAGAGCCTGTCGTCGAAAAACGCATTGTGCTGATAGGTAAGAACGTAGCGCTGCTCCGGATCCGGTTGCGTCAATGGGTTGACGGCTAGAGCATAACTAATAACCTTTTCCTTTTTGAAATACGCAAAGAACGGGCCTTTGTCCTTTGCTACTCCGTGGTCATCTTTCGCGACATCCACAAATGCGACTTCATCAGCTTCTCGCCGCGCTTTCCCGCTGGTGGGGTCGCTCCACCAACTATAGGCATCCTGCTCGATCGTTACCCGCCCGCGGGGCAGATAATCC
>JBAQHC010000192.1:0-19214 GCA_049288095.1 Alphaproteobacteria bacterium
GTTTCGATCTTGAGCCCACCCGGCGTTTCGAGCGCGCGCGCAAAGAGGCGCCGGGCCTCATCAAGCGCTTCGGGCGCCGGCGGCTCTGCGCCAAGCTCGCGCAGCTCCTGCGTCAGCTCCGCATCGCTCGCCATCGACCAGTGGCCGAGCCGCTGAAACAGGCGCGTCGACATCTCCGCCGCCGCTGCCTTGGTGTAGGTGATGCACAAAATACGCGATGGGTCTGCGCCCGCGAGCAGAAGCCGCGCAACACGATCGATCAAGACGCGCGTCTTCCCCGAGCCGGCATTCGCCGATACCCACGCGGAAACTTGAGGATCGGCCGCGCCGCGCTGGCGCTCCGCCGCCTTGGTTCTGATCTGGCTCCGCGCGCTCACCACTCGTCCTCATCGGCATGCACGCGCCACTCACCAGTGCGCGCAAGCAAGTCGTAGTCGCCCTTATCGGTTGTCTTCTCGGCGATCGGCCATGAGAGATAGGGCTCGTCCGCATCGTCATATTTGGCGATCAGCTTGATGAGCCCATCGCGCGTTTTCTCGACCAATGCCGGGACATCGTCGGCAAAATTGAGCAATTCGGTCTTACCCGAGCCCCCGCCGATATTGAGATAGATCAGCCGCTCGACTGGCGCGGGCACGACTTCCGCAATCGCGCCCTCGCGCACAAGAAGCGCGCTCAATGGCAACTGTGGATCGAGCATGGCCTTGATGACTTTGAGGGTTGCGGCACGGCCGGTCTTGTAATCGATAATAGCGAGGGCGCGGCTCGCGCGATCCTGATCGATACGGTCGATGCGGCCGATGAGATGAAATGGCTCGGCGCCCGTAATCGGAAGATCGATCTCGCCGCGAGCCTCGACGGCGACGACTTTCGCTACGCCACGCTCGCCTTCTTCCCATTCGATGAATTTCTCGCCCGCGCGCTTGAGCCGCGAGCGCCAAATCGCGCGAATTTCCGGATCAAGTCCTTCGGACACGAGCATCTCATCGCTCAGCATCATGAGGCGACGCAACGCCTCGCGCGGCAGCTGGTCCGGATGCTGGCGGCCGAACACTTCCATGATTTCGTGAAACAGCGTGCCACGCAATTTAGCGGTCGCATCCTCATCAATCGGATCGAGCGGCCTCAGCTTCAAAATGTGTCTGGCGTAGATCGCATAAGGATCGCGACGCAATCTCTTGATCTCGGTGATCGAGAGCCTGCGCGGTCTGAGACGCTGCTCCGGCCTCGGCTCCGGCGCCTTCATAGGCGTTGCCAGCTTCGGCTCATCGAACCCACGCGCCCAAGCCTCGTAAGGCTCGGCTTTGATATGCGCCAACGCTGCGCGGCCTTCGAGAAAGTTCTTAAGACGCATCAACCAACGCGACGGCAACGCAGGCGAGCCATCGACCTTCTGCGATGACGTTAAAAGAACGCGCGGCGCCGATGCGAGTTCCTGGAAGTCGTGGGCGGAAAGGCCAATGCGCCGCTCCGATGTCGAAAGCCCAAGCGCCTTGCGCATGATCCTGTTGGCCCACGGACCGTCGTCACTGTGCGCGGGCCAAGTGCCTTCATTGAGGCCGCCCAGGATCATCAAGTCCGCGCTCTGGAGGCGAGCTTCCAGCGGCCCCCATATAAAGAGCCGCGGATGCCGGCGCGTACGCGGGCGGATGACTCGGCTTTCGAGCGATGCTTCTAAAATGTCGGCGAATTCCGCGAGGCTTTGCTTGGGAAGAAGCTTGAGCTCGCCGATCTCCTCAAGGAGATTCGCCGCTGCCTCGCCGTCGTCGCCGCGCCAAATCTCCACGCCATCGCCAAGATTCTCAGCCGCGCGCGCAAGCGCCATCGCCCACTCCTGTGCGGAGGCGGCGCCGCTGCGTGCGATGAGCTCCGTGAGCGGAGCAATTGCGGTTTGCAGGCGCGCGATGAGGACGTTCGAATTATCGATCGCCCGATCGATTTTTACCTTGTCTTCATCGCTTTCCAGGCGTGCACGGCGTTCGGAGCGCACTCTTTCGAGGCGTGCGAGCACGCCCTCCAACCCGGGAGCCGGCCTCGGCCCACGTAACGCTGCGCGCTCGAGGCGCGAGACGCGAAGGCCCAGCTCCGTCTTTTCATAGCCGAGCTTTGCGAGCGGATGTTTCAGAAGCGCAAGCAGCGGCACCGGTGCGCAGTCTTCGCTGAGCGCGTGCACGATGAGACGAAGGAAAACCACAGCCTGTGTTTGCGCAAGGGGCGAGCCAGCAGAATCATCGACCTCAACGCCCCAGCGCTTCAGCTCTGCAGCAACGCGCCGCGCGAGCGGCCGATCCGGAGTGACAAGTGCTGCGGTCTCGCCCGGCCGATCGAGCGCCTCGCGCATGGCGAAGGCAATCACGCGCGCTTCTTCCGCGCGATCACGCGCCTCGATATGGCTGAGGCCCAAGAGCGCGTCGACGAGCGGCACATCGCTGAGAGCGCGTGCCCAGCTGTCCGTCGTCGGAGCCGGACGCAATGTTTCAGCGAGAAGCCGTGCGCGCGCCTCGCTCGATCGCCGAAAGCCGTCCACATACGGCCAATCGACAATGTCACTGCGATCAACACCCAGCGAGAGAAGAAGATGCTTGAGGCCGAATTGCGGATGGCTCTCATCGACTCCGGCCCAAGCCGTTTCATCGAGCGCGCGGTCGAGGCCCGGCAAAATCACTATGCCGTTCGGCACTTCGAGCGCGGCGGCCATGAGTCGCGCGGTTGCCGGGATGCTGCCGGTCGAGCCCGCGATATAGAGCGCTTTCGGCGGGCCCGCCTTCCAGCGTTCGGCCTCAGCCGACATAAGCAGGCGGCGCCTCTCGGCGGCTTCAATAAAACCGTCGGATGCGAGAATGCCCTGCCAATGTTCCGTCAGGATACGAATAAATTCGAGCGATTTCTGAAAGTGCGCGCTCAGATCCGCAGGAACAATGGCTTCGATCTTCTGTAAGTCGACTTCCTCGATCAGCGTCTCATCGAGAAAGCGCGCAAGGCTCTTGCTCCAGCTGATGGCTTCGGTGAACGGCATTTCGCGCGTATGCATCAAGAGCTGCGCAAGGCGAATGCGCCGATGCAGCGCGGAAACTGCCGGCAAGCTTGCAAGCTCCGTCTCAACTGGCCCCGTTTCGATGAGTATCTCTTCCTCATCGACATCGCCGAGCGCGCGCATGCGCGGCAGCAGAAGCGCCGCTTGCCCTTTACCGCCCGTCAAATCGAGAAACGCTTCTTCGAGCGCGCGCACGCCGCGCCGCGTCGGCAGAAACACCATGACTTCGGCAAGCGCGAATGGATTTTCGGCAACCGGGTGGCGCTCAAGAAGACCTTGCGCCAACGCTCTCAGAAACGGGACGCCCGAAGGGATCGTGTAGACGCGCGCGCTCACCGCTCATCCAAGGCGGCTTCCGCCGCCTTGAGGCCATCGGGCGAACCAACATGCATCCACAAGCCATCGAGCCTGATGCCGTAAAGGCGGCCGGCCTCGATCGCGCGTTTCCACACCCACCAAGTCGAGAACGGCCCGTTCGGGCAGCCTTCAAATGCCGCGGGCTGAATGATCTGCACGCCGGCCCAGACAAAGGGCGCAACGCGCTTTTCGGGCCGCGGCAGCAAATGTCCGCCCTGATCCATCATAAAATCGCCGGGGCCGTCATAACCGGTCGAGCGCACACTCGATGCTAGCAGCATCAAAGCATCCATGCGCGCGGGATCCCAACGCGCGAGCATGTCCCCAAGCGCATCGCGCGTACCCTCGCGCCAAATCGAATCGCTGTTGAGGTAGAAGAATGGCTCGCCTTTGAAATGCGGTAGCGCCTTCCATGCGCCGCCGCCGGTATCCATCAATTGCGTGCGCTCGTCCGAGATGATAATGCGCGGCGATTTGCGCGTCTTGAGATGCGCCTCCATTTGATCGGCGCGGTAATGCACATTGACGACGACTTCTTCAACGCCTGCCGCTTCTAAACGGTCGAGCGATTGATCGATTAGGGCACGGCCATGCACGCGTACCAATGGCTTTGGGATCGCGTCGGTGAGCGGGCGCATGCGCGTGCCCAGGCCCGCCGCCAAAATCATGGCGCGCGTGATCTTTGTGGCCGGCGCGATGCGCGCCTCCGGGGCTGGCGCGGTGAGAATGTTCATTTGGGTTCCGGCGCGATGCGCAATTCAGCAGGCAAATTTGTGTCGAACCAAGCCTTGAGATCCGAGATCCCGGGCGCCTCGAGATCGCGCTCGATATAGCGCCAGACGCGCGGGATGAGCTTCAAATAGCCGGGCTTCTTATCGCGGCGCCAGAGCCGCGCGAAAATACCGAGAATCTTGGCGTTGCGTTGCGCGCCAAGCAGAGCGAAATCGCTGCCGAAGCCTTCCGCATCGAAGTGGCGATCGCGAATGCCGGCGCCTTTGATGTAATGCTGCAGCATTACGCTCGCGAGCGCCGGATCGACATCACGCCGCGCATCTTCGAGCAGCGAAACAAGATCATAGGCCGGCGAGCCGGAAAGGCCGTCCTGGAAATCAATCAATCCCACGCGGTGCAAACCGTGACGCTCCGGAAGCCAGAACAGGTTCTCGGCGTGATAATCGCGCAAAACGATGACATGCGTATTGATGCGAATGGCGGCCAAAGCCTTTTGCCACAGCGCGTTCCATTCGGCGCGCAAATCCGATGGGAGCGCTGTGCCCTTCAAAAGCGGATAGAGCCATTCGACCAGAAGGTCGACTTCCGCCTTGTAGGCGAGCGCATCATAGGCAAGCAGCGGTACGCGCGGCTCGACGACGCCCAGTGCAGGCGGCGCCTGGGTGGCATGCAGCGCGAGCAGTACATCGACCGCTGCTTCGTAAAGCGGCAGCTCCGGTGTGCCGCCCGCGATGGCGCGGGCATAAAGATCGTCGCCCAAATCCTCGAGCACCATGAGACCCTGGTCATAATCGGCGTCGAGAATGTCGGGCGGGGCGAGCCCGCGTGCGGCAAGCGCTTGCGAGAAGGCGGCAAATCTTCTGCTGTCAGGCCCGGCGAGCCGGGCGACGGCGTTGTAGCCGAGCTTCTGGCGCATCGCCTCATCCGCATCCGGCGGGCAAGCCGCACTTTCCGCTCTCGGCGGCGCGTCCATCAGCAGCGCCGTCGCGCCGCTGTCCCGCCGCAGCCGAATGTAGCGGCGCGTCGAAGCATCGCCAGCGAGCGGCTCCAGAGCCGCCCCGCCCCATCCCGACTTCAGGAGAAATCCGCGAATGATCGTCTCGCGGGGAATTTCGATGGTCATGAAATTTCCTCGATACGCCAAACATGGCCCGACCGCGAATGCGCGGCAAGCAAAGCGCGCCGGCCTTCCCCAGCCCATTCCAACCGGATGTCGAGGCGCTCTTCGGGCAGCGCCGCCCAAGCGCGTTCCGGCCATTCGACAAGCGTCACGCCGCTCGCGAGCGCTTCGCCGAGGCCCAATTCCTCAAGCTCCTCCTCTTGCTCGATTCGGTAAAAATCGAAATGCCAGAGCGTTAACGAGCCAAGCTCATAGGTCTCGACGATCGGGAAGCTCGGGCTCGGCACCTCTTCCGGTGCAAGACCGGCCCGCACCGCCAGGCCACCGATGAGACCACGGGCGAGGGTGGTCTTGCCGGCGCCAAGCTCGCCCGAGAGGGTGATGACGTCACCCGGCTCGACGAGCACAGCCAAGCGCCGCCCGAGCGCAAGTGTCGCCGCCGCATCCGGTAATTCCACACTGGTTTCCGCGCCCGTCATCTGATTGATTGACCCACCTTTTGATCAGCCAAGTTTTGCCTCCAGCTCCTTTCGCTTCACCTAACTATGACACAAGAATCCCTTGTGATTTTGGGCGCCGGCCAGGCCGCTGGGCAGGCCATTGCCAGCCTTAGGGCCGGCGGCTTTTCGGGCCCGATCACCCTTGTCGGGGAGGAGCTTGCCCCGCCCTATCAGCGCCCGCCGCTGAGCAAGAAATATCTCGCGGGCGAATGGGGTCTAGACCGGGTCGAGCTCAGAGCCGCGAGCTTCTATGACGAGATGAAGGTGGATATGCGCCTGGGCATCCGTGCCGAGGAGATCGACCGCAAGGCCGCGCGCGTGCGCCTCTCGGATGGTGCATCGCTCGCCTATGATCGGCTCATCATCGCGACCGGCTCGCGGGTGCGCCGGCTCAATGTGCCCGGTGTGGACCTCAAGGGCGTCTTCTATCTCCGCAATGTCGCCGACGTCGATGCGATCAGACCTTATTTGAAACAAGGGATGCGGCTTGCCGTGATCGGCGGGGGCTATATCGGACTCGAAGTCGCTGCCGTCGCGCGCCAGCACGGGCTTGATGTCAGCGTGATCGAGATGACCGAGCGTTGCCTCAACCGCGTCGTCGCTCCCGAAGTGTCTGCATTTTTTGAGAAAGTGCACCGCGACGCCGGCGTGAAAATTCTCACCGGCGAAACACTTTCAGCGTTCGAAGGCGCGGGCAAGGTCGAGCGTGTCGTTTGCGCATCCGGCGCGCGTCTTCCGATCGACTTCGCCGTGATCGGCGTTGGCATTCTTCCCAATCAAGAGCTTGCAAGCGAGGCGGGCCTTAAATGCGAGAACGGCATTTGGGTCGATGAATTTGCGCGCACTGAAGATGAAGCCATCTTTTCCGCCGGCGACTGCGCGAACCTGCCCAGCGGCCTCTATGAGAGGCGCATACGGCTTGAATCGGTTCACAACGCGATCGAGCAAGCAAAGACAGCGGCGGCCGCGATTTGCGGCAAGCCTGTTCCCTACGATCAAGTGCCCTGGTTCTGGTCCGACCAATACGATCTCAAGCTGCAGATCGCCGGCCTTAATCAAGGTTATGACCAGGTCGTGCTGCGCGGCGACCCGGGAAGCCGGAAATTCGCCGCCTTCTATCTCAAGGCGGGGCGGCTCATCGCCGTCGATGCCATCAATGCCGCGCCGGAATATATGATGGGCCGGAAGCTCATCGGAGAGTGGGCCGTTATTGCCCCGGAGCGGCTTGCGGACCTCAAGGTTCCCATGAAAGAAATGGCCGCCGCGTAACCCCTTGGAAGGACCATGGCGAAAATTACCTATATCGAATTCAACGGAACGGCCCACGCGATCGACGTGCCCTCGGGGCTTTCGGTTATGGAGGGCGCGATCAAGAACATGGTCCCGGGGATCGACGCCGATTGCGGCGGCGCTTGCGCTTGCGCCACCTGCCACGTCTATGTCGATCCGGCTTGGACCGAGACCGTCGGCGGCCCGTCCGAGATGGAGCAGACCATGCTCGACTTCGCCGAAGACGTTGAAGACAATAGCCGGCTCTCCTGCCAGATCACCGTGACCGACGCGCTCGATGGGCTTATCGTCAGGTTGCCTAAAAGCCAGCATTGACGGCCAGTTAGCCGGAAATTAGCCACTCGCAATTCATCCTTGCCCATCGCCTGCCGAGGTGGAGTGGATGAATTCGAATCCCAGGCATATCCCCGTTCTGGTCGCCGACGATAACCGCAACATCCGCAGGATTGTCTGCGAGGTGTTGCGCGGCGCCGGTTTCAACAAAGTGTTTCAAGCCAGCGACGGCCAGAATCTTCTGCAGATGACTGCGCAACTGAAACCGCGCATCGTGATTACCGCTTCGCGCCTGCCTTCCCTTTCGGGTCTTGAGTTCACGCGGCTTGTGCGCGCGAGCTATGAACCGATAAATCCCGCGCTCTCGATCATCGTGATGACGACGACGCCGACGACAGCGTTTCTTTCCGCCGCACGCGAAAGCGGGGTTGATGAGATGCTGGCTTGCCCCTTTGCACCGGCTGCATTGCTCGCGCGCATCGAAGCCGTTCTCGTGCGGCCGCGCCGTTTCATCAAAAGCGCGGGCTATGTCGGCCCGTGCCGCCGCCGCCGCATGCTGCAAGACTACGAGGGCACGCTGCGGCGCGAATCCGATCAAATCCGCATATCGGAGACCGCAGCTTGGGAGGCGGAGGCCAATCGCGAGCTTGTGCGCCAGTCGGTGAAGGACATCATCCAATGCGCGAATGGCCTCACGCCCGACGATTACGAGCGCATCAAAGCGCTCGGCAGGATCGTTGAGCAGACGGAGGAGCTTGCCGACGAGATCCAAGATCACATGCTCGCAAGCGCGGCGAAGTCGCTCCAGCGCTATATTGCGGGGATGCGCGCTTCGCACACCGTCGATCCCGAAGTGATCGCCGCGCATGTCAATGCGATGCAGCTGCTGTCAGTGCTGTCGGGCGAGCACACCGGCGAACGTCAATCCTTGGTGGATGGCTTGACCGCCGTCGTCGACAAGCGCCTGGGCGGCGCTGCTTAAGAGTGAATAACTCGGGCAGCGCGCGGCCCATTTGTTTTTCGAAATTCGGACCCTATTGTTTGCATCGTCTTGATCCGGTTCTCATTTTCGCTGCGCGGGGTCCACCTTTTTTCGCTAATTCCCCGAAATCCGTTTGGCAAAGCGGGGAAACTCCTTATCGGCAGCACGCGCATTTCCTTATGTGGGGATGACAGCCGGCACTTGCAACGACTCTGCTTCCGTCATCCTTCGACAAGCTCACGATGACGTATCAAGTTCTCGTCCTGGTGAGCCTCGTCATCCCGATCTTGTCGAGGGACGAACCATGACGGCAGGCCAGATCGCGCGCGCACGGACAATCAGTTCCAGGTGCCGGAATTATCGAGATTGAGCGCGCGTAGCTCTGCAGCGTCCAGCAAGCGCACCGGCGATTCATTTGAGATGTCGGAAGCCATCGATACGAGATGAGGATCGACGCCCATCTCAGTTACGTAGTTGTCGAGCCACCGCGTGATCGACACATTGACGGCAGCGCTCGTTGGATCAATGTCGGGTGGCGGCGCGCCATCGACGGCGAACTGATGAATGCCGAGCACTTTATCATCCGCATGACGGTGCACCCCGCCGGCGAAGGCATAGACACACGCGCTGTAGCACGCCGCCTCTTGCATTGAGTGCACCATGCCGATCGCGCCGGGATGAACATAGTCCGCGTCTGTGACATAGGTATCGAAGGCACGCTCGCGCAGATACGCGCCCAGTTCCAATGCGGCGTGAAGCTCGCCGCCCGGCGAGAAGAAGCGAACATTCGTGACATGCGTTGCCGTCGCCGTGATGAAGTCGTCGAGCTTGCGCGCATCGCCTGGCTCGATCGGCCCCGTCGCTTGGATCCAATTGCACTCGGCGCAATCTTCGCCATTGCCCTCGAGCGCAAATTCAAGCGCACCGGCAGGCATGGACGCACCGGCAAGCACAAGCAAGACGCAAAACGCAACACGACATGGCATGCGCAAAGCTTAAGCTTCCACGCCTTACCAATCGCTTTCCGCGCTATGGTTGACGAATTGTGCCCGCTCGCGCGCGCATCAGAGCGTTCCTTCGACGATCCCGCACCAGCCGCCTGTCGGGATGACGCGGGAGAGGCGCCAGCCGCCCGCCTCCAGCACCTGCGCCCACTCTTCTCGCGTGCGCTCACGCCCCGTCGTCATCGCCAGCATCTCGATGTCGAGATCCAGCCCCATATCGCCCATGCTGCCTTCTTGCACGACGCTTTCGATGATGACGAGCTTTGCATCGTTGGGTGCCGTCTTCTTGATTGAGCGCAGGATCGCCGCCGCCTCTTCGTCCGACCAGTCGTGCAGCACGGTCATAATCATGTAGGCGTCGCAAGGCGGGATCGGCGTTTTGAAGAAGTCGCCGCCGACATAAGTGACGCGCGCATTGGCGGCCTCCTTCGCGCGCTCGATGACTTCGGGGAGATCGAACAACACACCCTTCGCCTGCGGCGCGTGATCGAGCACGCTGTAAAGCAGATGGCCGGCGCCGCCGCCGATATCGGCAATCGTCTTGAAGCTTGTAAAATCGTAAGAGGCAATGACGGGAGGAATTTGCGAGAAGGATTTGCCGGTCATCGCTTCATCGAAAATGCGGCCGTCTTCGGGGTGCTCGCTCAAATAGCCGAAGAGCCCGCCTTTGACGACGAAGTCGATCGCGGGCTTGCCCGTCTTCACGCTTTGATCAAGCTCGCGATAAGCATCCCAGTGCGGCTTGAGACCCATCAGGCGCACGAGCGAGCGCATTGAGCCCGCCGCATCCTCGCGCAGGAGGCGCGAAGCGGCGTTGTGGGAAAAACGTCCGTTCTTGATCTCGAAAATGCCGTGATTGGTGAGCGCGCGCATGACGCGATGAAGCGCGCCTGCATTGATGCCGAGTTTCTTCGCAAGCGAGGCCGCGGTCTCAGGCTCGCTATCGAGCGCGTCGGCAACGCCGAGATCCGCAACGATATGCAAGCAGCGCGACGCCCAATAAGCCACACCCAAGAGCATCACACTTTGCGCTGGATGAGTCTCAGCCACGTGCAACCTCCAAATTACCACGGGCGCGCAGAATGGCGCGCGGCGAGGCGCACCTTATGTCACGACTTATCTGCGCGATCTAGTGAACGCCAGCGTTTATTCGGCGGCGTTGCGGTTCAGTGTGGCGCGGTCGGGAAAGTGGCAGATCACCATCGTGCCCTGACCCTCCTCGGACTGCAGTGAAACCCAGCCACCATGCAGCTCGACAATCGATTTGACGAGCGGTAGGCCAAGCCCCGCACCGCGGCGGCTGCCCGTGCCGTGGCTCTCGAAACGCTCGAACACAGCGGCTTGGCGCGCGGGAGCAATGCCTGCCCCCGTATCCGACACCCATAAGCGGATATGGCCGCCGACACGATCGGCACCGACGCTGATCGTGCCGCCTTCGGGCGTGAAGGCGATCGAGTTTGATAGCAAATTGAACACGACCTGCTTCAAGCGCCGGTCGTCGGCTCGGATCATGCCGATGCGCTGATCGACATCGAGCCGCACGGTAACGCCGGCATCGAGCGCCTTCTTGGACGCCAGATTGATCGAGGACTGCAAGACCAACGGCAAATCGATATCGTTGACATCGAGCGCCATGGCACCGGCTTCGATGGTCGCGAGATCCAAAATGTCGTTGATCAGCGTCATCAGCTGCTCGGAGGCGGCGAGAATGGCGCCGGTATATTCATGCTGCTTGGTATTGAGCGTGCCGAAAATCTCGCGATCGAGCATTTCGGAGAAGCCTTGGATCGTGTTGAGCGGGGTACGCAGCTGATAGGAGACGTGGCCGACGAATTCGGATTTGAGCCGGTCCGATTCCTCCAGCGCCTCGTTGCGCTCCTGCAGCGCCTTCTGGATTGCCATCGTATCGGAGACATCGATGAAGGACAGCAAGGTCGCGCCATCGGGCAGCGGGATTACCGCATATTGCACGACCGAGCCATCGGCGCGCGTTTGCTTGCCTTCAACCGTGCGGCGCTCGCCGCTGATCTCGGTGATCATCGCGCGGATCGAGCGCCAATCATCAAGATCGCCGAACAGCACGCTGCACCAGCTCGACACCTGGTCATAATGCGGCTCGGTTTCGAGGCTGCGGTTGCCGAGATGCCAAATCGAAACAAAGGCGGGATTGTAGAGCTTGAGGCGCCCGTCGGAGCCAAAGAGCGCAACGCCCTCATAGAGATTGTCGAGTGTGCCCTTCTGCACGCCGATCAAGCGATTGAGCGAGCTTTCGAGCGTAACCAGGCTCGACACATCTTCGAAGAGATAGAGAAGGCCGCCGAAGGGATGCGGCTGCGCGACCATGCGCAAGGTGCGTCCGTCGGGCAGATGCCAAACCTCATCCGGCTGCTCGGTGATCTCGGTGTAGCGGCGCAAGCGCTCGCGCTTCCAAGCTTGGAAATCCGCCTGTTCCGGCAAGCGGCGATTATCGCGCAACCGATCCATTATTTCGGAATCGGAGGGGCCGAGTTGCAGCCAATCCTCGTCAAGCCGCCACAGGCTGGCGTAAGCCTGGTTGAAATATTTGAGCTTCTGGTCAGGTCCAAAGATCGCAACGGCGGTTGCGAGCTTGTTGAGTGTATCGCCATGCGCAGCAATGTGGCGCATCAGCTCTTGCAGCGCGTTGTCTTCGGCGGTTGCGTCAAGTGCAAAGCCAGCGAGGCCGTTGGTGAGCGGCGCCTCTGCAATATCGTAGGAGCGGCGCATGCCGCCCGACACGATGTATTTGCGCTCGCGCGCCGATTCACGCGTCCGCAGCGCTTCTCGCGCAAGCTCAGGCTCCGCGCGGTCAAGCTCAATGCCCTGCTCAATCACAACTTCCGGCGAAGCCGCCTCGACGGCTTGAGCGTAGGCATCGTTCACCCATTCGAGCTTGAGCTCAGAGTTGCGGCGCCACACCGGCAACGGCAACGCGCTCAAGATCTCCTGCGTGAGCCCAAGCTCGCGCTCGGTTGTGCGTAACTCGGTCTTGAGGCGGTTAATCTCTTGCCGCTCAGGCGCGATTTCCTTGAGCCACAGCCCGATATCATTGCCGAGCACGCGGCCCTCGGCGATCAAGCCGCTAGCATCGCCCAAGGCGAGGCGCATCGTGAATGGCTCGCCCTGCTCGCGCAGCGATGTGAGCGCGCTGATGAAGGCCGAGCGCTCGTCATCACTGAACTCTTTGACCAAATGCTCCAAGAGCTTGCCGCCCGATTTGTAGCGGCGCTGGCCGAGCAGATCCAAGAACTGCCGGCCCTGACCGAGAATTTCCGGATCGCCGAAACCGAACGGGCCAGGCGGCGTCTCGCTGTGCGTCGCCGATGGCCATCGCAGAACCACCTGGGGCTGGGTTGCGAGCACGAGCTCGAGCCGGCCGATGTCGTCTTGGGCCTTCTCGTAATGCTGCCGCCACACCGCGACGAGCGAGGTCTCGTGCGCCCGCCGCCAGAACACCCAGACGATCACACCAAGCGCGAGCGCAACGCCGCCAAGCGCGACCAAGGTGTTGAGCCAATAGGCGAACGGAATCCCGCCGCTCATGGCGCTTGATGAGGTCGTAACGATGTGGGCCGACGAGGCGGCAAGGGCTATAGCAATCAACGGCCTCTCCGACGGTCAGGGCCATGACAACGGCGCGCGGCCCTCCGCAAACAAACGGCGCCAGCGATTCGTTACCAAGAAGTGTATCAACTTCCTTCAAGTGTATCAGCTTAACGCCCGGCGCCTACCCGCGCTCCCGGCGCGCTCCACAGAAAGGGTGACTGAGCCAGCCTACCTCTAATGTTCATAAATCTTTTGGTTTGGTCTGGCGCCCACAAACCCAAGCCAAACACAAAATGGCCGGGACGAGCCCGGCCATTCCTGCATTGCGCTCGTCTCTCGATCAATAGCGGTAGGCGTCGCTCTTGAACGGCCCGTGGACTTTGAGGCCGAGATACTCGGCTTGATCGGGCGTGAGCTTGGTGAGCTTCGCGCCGAGGCGGGCGAGATGAAGGCTCGCCACCTTCTCATCCAGATGCTTGGGCAGAACGTAAACCTGCTTCTGATATTTACCGTGGTTCTGCCACAGCTCGATCTGCGCGAGCGTTTGGTTGGTGAAGCTTGCGCTCATCACGAAGCTCGGATGGCCCATCGCGTTGCCGAGATTCACAAGGCGGCCTTCCGACAGAACGATGATGCGCTTGCCGTCGGGGAACTCGACCTCGTCGACCTGCGGCTTCACATTGTGCCACTTGTAGTTGCGCAACGCCGCGATCTGAATCTCGCTATCGAAGTGGCCGATATTGCAGACGATCGCGCGGTCCTTCATGAGACGCATGTGCTCGAGCGTCAGGACATCCTTGTTGCCTGTCGCGGTGACGATGATGTCGGCGCGCGGCGCGGCTTCTTCCATCGTCAACACTTCATAGCCTTCCATTGCCGCTTGCAGCGCACAGATCGGATCGATTTCGGTCACGACAACACGCGCGCCGGCTGAGCGCAGCGATTCCGCCGAGCCCTTGCCGACATCGCCGAAACCGGCGACGACCGCGAGCTTGCCGGCCATCATCACATCGGTGCCGCGGCGAATGCCGTCGACGAGTGATTCACGGCAGCCATATTTGTTGTCGAATTTCGACTTGGTGACGCTGTCATTGACGTTGATGGCGGGCGCCATGAGCGTGCCCTTCTTTGCCATCTCGTAAAGCCGCATCACCCCCGTGGTGGTCTCCTCGGAGATGCCTTTCACCTCTTTCATGAGCTCGGGATATTTTTGATGCAGCACAACCGTGAGGTCGCCGCCGTCGTCGAGCACCATATTGGGCGTCCAGCCATTCGGTCCTTTGATCGTCTTGTCGACGCACCACCAATATTCGTCTTCGGTCTCGCCTTTCCACGCAAACACCGGAACGCCGGACGCCGCGACGGCAGCAGCCGCGTGATCTTGCGTCGAGAAAATGTTGCAGGACGACCAGCGCACATCGGCGCCGAGTTGCTTCAAGGTTTCGATCAAGACCGCGGTCTGAATCGTCATGTGCAAGCAGCCGGCGATGCGCGCGCCCTTGAGCGGTTGGCTCTTGCGATATTCCTCGCGCGTCGCCATAAGGCCGGGCATTTCGGTCTCGGCAATCGCGATCTCTTTGAAGCCGAACTCGGCATCGCCAATGTTCTTGACCTTGTAGTCGGAAAAGCCGGGGGGAGCCTTGCTAAGGACGGGCACGGGGGTCTCCTTGAAGAATTGGTGGGGCGGGACGGCACAGACGGCGGGAGCCGGCGCCCCGCCAGCTCTCGGGCGGTGGTGCTATAGCAGCGAGCGCGACGGGCCGCAAGCGGATATAAAGACTTCTTTATGTCTTAATATCTAAGGGTCGATGCCGAGGGCCAGCTCGCGAGTATCAAGCACGGCGCATGCTTGCCACTGCTGGGCGCCTGTTGTATGACATTGTCATACAGGAACCTTGACCATGCCGCGTACAAGCCGCCCGATTACCATCACGCTTGGAGATTTGCAGGAGCATGTGGAGGCTCGCGTCAAGTCGGGAGCTTACGCGTCGGCGAGCGAGGTTATGCGTGCGGCGCTGCGCGCACTCGATCGCGAGGATGCGGCTCTCGACGAATGGCTGAAACAGCGTGTTGAGGAGGCCTTCTCTGACCCGCGTCCGGACATCCCGGCCGATGACGTCTTCAAGAGGCTGGACGCCCATCATGCGAAGACGCTTAGAGCCTCGAAGCGCAAGCCCCAAAGATCGTGAAGTACGGCATAAGATTTCGGCCTCGCGCCGAGGCCGATCTAATAGAGCTCTATGACTACATCGCAGAACGCTCTGGCGCGAACGCTGCTCATGGCTATGTAGGGCGGATTCGCCACGCGTGCATGGACCTTTCCACCTTTCCCAAACGAGGAACCGCAAGAGATGACATTCGCAAGGGATTGCGCGTCCTGAGATTCGAGCGCCGCGTCCTAATCGTCTTTGAGGTTCGCAAAGCCATCGTCGTGATAGCGAGGATTTTGTACGGCGGCCGCGACTATGAGCGACTGCTGAGGAGCCCCTGACACATTCAGCTGCGTCAGCCGATCGTGAGCATCCAAATTTCGATCGGCACGCAACATTTCGTCCAAAAGGCCCTACTCTTCGTCGAAGCCGCGTTCGATAAGACGCAAGATGGCGGCGAGTGCTTCATCGGCCTGGTTGCCGCGTACGGCGATTTCGACTTCGCACCCCGGCCCCGCGCCAAGCGCCATCAAGCCCATGATCGATGTGCCATTGACGGTTGTGCCGTCGCGCGTGACCTCGATCTCGGCGTCGAAGCCTTCCGCAAGTTTGACGAATTTTGCCGATGCCCGTGCATGAAGACCGCGTTCATTGCAGATGACTGCGGTTGCACGCAGCGTCATGCTGGCGGCATCGTCACTCGTCATCGCCGGCCAGCACCTTCGAGGCAATGCTGATATATTTGCGGCCGGCGGCTTGGCCTTTCTCCACGGCGGTTTCGAGATCCTCGGTTTCGCGTACTGTCGCGAGCTTGATGAGCATCGGCAAGTTGACGCCAGCGAGCACCTCGACTTTCGCCTTGTCGATGATGGAAATCGCAAGGTTGGATGGCGTGCCGCCGAACATGTCGGTGAGCACGATGACGCCCGAGCCATCGTCGACGCGTTTGACCGCATCGAGAATGTCGTGACGCCGCTGCTCCATATTGTCTTCGGGGCCGATGCAAATCGCTTCCATCTTGGATTGCCGCCCGACAACATGCTCGCAGGCGGAGATGAACTCCTTGGCGAGCCTGCCGTGCGTTACCAGCACAATGCCAATCATGGCGCTCTTTACTCCGTCTCGACAACGCGACGCGCGCGGGCAAGACCCGGCGCGAAGGGGCCGCATTATCCTTATGCCTGAGGGATTGTCACCCCTACCTGTTAAGTTCCCCTAAGTGCTTGAAGCGCAAAGCGTATCTTGGCCGGGGCGGAGCTTTCGAACGGAGCGAGCGCGAGCTTTGGCAAGTTTATTTCACCAATCTTTTCGAACGCCGGTTCGGGCAGACGCTCAACAGAATCGGGCGCCACCAGATCAACGATCAGAGCCAATGGCGCAGATTCAATCGCCGGCATCGCCAGGATACCGACGCCGCGAACTTCCATCCGTCCACGGATGGTTTGCGGCGCCGAGGCGATGAGCGCGCCCTGTTGTGGCGAGAGCTCGACAAGATCATCGGCAACAAGCAGCGCGCCGCCATCAATAAGACGTAGAGCAAGATCTGACTTGCCGGCGCCCGGCGCGCCGCGGAGCAGCACGGCGGAATATTCCCCGCCGGCGGTCGGCAGCGCAACGCATGTGCCTTGCACGCGCAAGTTTGCGCTCATTCGATTTCAACAAGCGGCAGGGAGACCGAGAAGCGCGCGCCGAGAATAGCGCCCGTGACAGCATCTTTGCGATTTCCGGCCCAAATCTGCCCGCCATGTGCCTCGATGATTTGCCGGCAAATCGAAAGTCCAAGGCCGGAATTCTTGCCGAACTCCTGGCCCGGCCTCGATGTGTAGAAGCGCTCAAAAATGCGTTCCAAATTATCTTCGGGAATGCCAGGTCCATCATCGTCGACCGTCAGAAGCGCGCGTGGCTTCTTGCCGTCTGCAACCGAGATGTGAAGACGAATGGTGCCGCCCGACGGGCTGAATGAGCGTGCATTGCCGACAAGATTGTGCAGCACCTGAGCAAGACGCGTCTCGGTACCTTGAACGTAAAGCTCACCGTGATTGATCGGGATATCGTGATCGAATGTCACGCGCGGGTCGCCTTGTTTGCGGGTCGATTCCGATGTGTCGACAAATGCGCGCACGATATCGACCAGATTGATCCGTTCGCGCTGTCCGCGCGCCAGCTCAGCATCGAGGCGTGATGCCGCGGAGATATCCGTTATCAGCCGGTCGAGCCGCCGCACGTCATCCCGCACGATCTCCGTCAGGCGCTTCTGATCCTCCGGACGCTTGGCGAATTGCAGCGTCTCGACAGCGCTTCTGATCGATGTGAGCGGATTCTTGATCTCGTGGCTGACATCGGCAGCAAATCGCTCGATCGCTTCGATGCGATCATAGAGCGCCTTCGTCATGCGCCCGAGCGAGGTGGACAACTCACCGATTTCATCATGGCGCTTGCCGAAGTTCGGAATCTCGACGCGATTGCCGGTTGTGCCTGTCGCCACTTCATCCGCGGCATGCGCGAGTGCTCTTATCGGCGTTGCGATCGAGCGTGCGAGCACGGTCGACAGCATCAAGCTCACAAGAAACGAGACAAGCACCACGCGCAGCGTTGCTTCATTATCCTTGCGAATGATCTCATCGATGTCGCCGCCCTCAGTCGTAAGAAGCAGCGCACCCGCTGTCACCTTAAGCAATCGCACGGGCATGCCGACGCTGACGATGAGCTCGCCCTCACCATTGTAACGATCTTCGCTCGAGGGCACGCCAACAAGTGCGCTCGCCAGCTCCTGAAACGCGTTGGGCGCATCGTCGGGCGGAACTTCCTCGTAAGGTAAGCGCGGCCCCGTCGGCACGAGCTGCGAGAGCCAAAGGTAAGTCTTATGAATCCAGGTCTGAATCGCATCCGGCTTACCAGGCGGCGCCAAATCCTCACGGTCGATCGCCCCGCCCTCTTCCAGGAGCTTTGAATCGATCAGCATATGGCCCTGGTAATCATAGAGCCGCGCGCGCGTTTTAGTCGGCAACACCAGATTGCGGATAATTTCGTCGGCCTTGCCCGGGTTGAACAAAGGGATCGGTGTCACGACACCGCCGATCACTTTCATACCGACGCGGTCACTCACCGCCGAGACGGCAAGCGCCTCGGAGAAGATCTGGCCCTGCTCGGCGAGCTGCTGCTTGCGCGCATCGATGAGTCGTACACGGCCGTGATCTGCCGCGACGATACTGCCCGCGCACGCAAGCAAGGCGAATGTGTTGAGTGCGAAGATGAACCAGGAGAGCCGCGGGAGGCCCCTGAACGGGAGGCGATTGCGGCGCGGGCGCCGCGCTTCGGGACGGCCAGGGCGCGCCGAGGGCTTGGCTCTTGGGGCGGAAGGCACAGCATCGGGGATTGCCCGAGGCGTCGCGGGATCATTGAGAGCAGTTTCGGCCGGCTCGGCGGTCAATGCCGCCCCGTATTATTGCTCTCGATAGCGATAGCCGACGCCATAAAGGGTCTCGATCGCCTGAAAATCATCGTCGACTTCCTTGAACTTCTTTCTAAGCCGCTTGATGTGGCTGTCGATGGTGCGATCGTCAACATAGACCTGATCATTATAGGCCGCGTCCATGAGCGCGTCTCGGCTCTTCACATAGCCGGGGCGCTGCGCGAGCGCCTGCAAAATCAGGAATTCGGTGACGGTCAGCGTCACCGGCTGGCCCTTCCAAGTGCAGGCATGGCGTTGCGGGTCGAGCGTTAGATGCCCGCGCTCCATCACCTTCATCTCCTCGGCGATCGGCTCCGTGGGCTGCTCGCCCCGGCGGAGCACGGCCTTGATCCGCTCAAGCAGCAGGCGTTGGCTGAAGGGCTTCTTGATGAAATCATCGGCGCCCAGCGAGAGACCGAGAATCTCGTCAATCTCCTCGTCCTTGGAGGTGAGAAAAATGACCGGGAAGTGGTGCTTTTCCCTGAGCGCGCGCAGAAGCTGCAAGCCGTCCATGCGGGGCATCTTAATGTCGAGAATCGCAAGATCAGGCTGGCTTTGGTTGAACGCGGCGAGCGCCGTCGCGCCATCGGTGTAGGTCTTGACCTGATAACCTTCGGATTCGAGCAGAATCGACACCGAGGTCAGGATGTTGCGGTCGTCATCGACAAGGGCAATGGTCGTCATGGGGGCCTTCCAAGAGCCGGATTTGAGGCATGTTCCGGGCGTTCTTTGTTGAATCTATGGCTAGATTCCGGCG
>JBAQHC010000193.1:0-3442 GCA_049288095.1 Alphaproteobacteria bacterium
GAGGTGGTGGACGCTTATTTCCGGGTCGGCCTGGAGAAGGGCTATGACCCGTGGAAGATCAGGGTCGCCTGCGAGAGCCTGGCGACGACCAACCGGGTGGTGATTGCCGGCGAGACGCGCGGGCCTAAGGAAGTCAGCTTCGACATGGTTGAGGATTTGACCCGCAAGGCGATCAAGGACATCGGCTATGAGCAGGAAGGCTTCCACTGGAAGCATGCTCGGATCGAGATTTTGCTGCACGCCCAATCCTCCGACATCGCGCAGGGCGTCGATGAAGCCGGCAACAAGGATGAAGGCGCGGGCGATCAGGGCATCATGTTCGGCTATGCCTGCAAGGAGACGCCGGAGCTCATGCCGGCGCCGCTTTATTACGCCCACAAGATCCTGAAAGACCTCGCCGATGCGCGCCATTCCGGCAAGGAGAAGGAGTTAGCACCCGACGCCAAGAGCCAGGTCTCGGTGCGTTATGAGAACGGCAAGCCGGTCGAGGTGACCCAGATCGTTCTGTCGACCCAGCACAATTCGGCGCATTCGACCTCGGCCGACATCCGGGCGATCGTCGAGCCCTATATCAGGAGGGCGCTGCCCTCGGGTTGGATCACGCCCAAGACGATTTGGCATGTGAACCCCACGGGGCGCTTCCTGATCGGCGGGCCGGACGGCGACACCGGCCTCACGGGGCGCAAGATCATCGTCGACACTTATGGCGGGGCGGCGCCGCATGGCGGGGGCGCCTTCTCGGGCAAAGACCCGACCAAGGTCGACCGTTCGGCGGCTTATGCCGCGCGCTACTTGGCCAAGAATGTGGTTGCCGCCGACTTGGCCGACCGTTGCACCATTCAGCTCGCTTATGCGATCGGCGTTGCCGAGCCGCTCTCCATCTATGTCGATCTTCACGGCACCGGGCGGGTCGATGAGGCCAAGCTCGAACTGTCTCTGCGCGAGGTGATGCGCTTAACGCCGCGCGGCATAAGGGAGCACTTGAAGCTCAACCGGCCGATCTATGCCAGAACCTCGGCTTACGGCCATTTTGGGCGCACACCCGACGCCGACGGCGGCTTCTCGTGGGAAAAGACCGACCTCGTCCCAGCCTTGAAGAGCGCCTTGAGCTGAGGCGGGCCTCTCCCGAAAAGGGCGGTCCCGACGGCCTCAAGCGCCTTTGGGGCCGGCGGCAATCGTTCAAATTAAGTGCGCGCCAGGAGCAGCTGTTTCAATCGCTGCTTCCGCGCATCCAAATCATCCTGCCCGATTCATCCGTACCGGGATCAATTGATCCGGTCGAACTTTTCGCTCACCCCTCACCCGGCCGCTCTGCGCCCGCCCTCTCCCCGCCTGCGGGGAGAGGGAAGGGTGAGGGGCCTTCCCGGGTTTCACTCGAGATCGGCTTCGGTGGCGGCGAGCACTTGTGTGCCTGGGCGAAGCGCCATCCCGATGAGGGCTTTATCGGTGCCGAGCATTTCATCAATGGCCTCGCCAAAATGCTCACGCATGTCGACGAAGAAAAGCTCGCGAATATCCGTTTGTTCGCGGGCGATGCTCGGCGGCTCGTCGAGACGCTCAAAGATGCTTCGCTCGACCGCGTCTTCATCCTCTTCCCCGATCCGTGGCCAAAGAAGCGGCATCACAAGCGGCGCTATGTGCAAGACGATACGCTCGAGGAGATCGCGCGCGTCTTGAAAGACGGCGGCACTTTGCGCATTGCGAGCGATATTCCCGATTACATCGAGTGGACGCTGGAGCATGTTGCAAAGCGAGCGGAATTCATGCGCACGAGGGGCAGCCTCGAAAACGCGCATGAACGGCCAGCCGATTGGCCGCCAACGCGCTATGAGCAAAAGGCTCTTCGCGAGGGCCGGCTGCCGCAATATCTCGATTACCGCCGCGCGAAGCGAATGGCATGACGTTTCACCGCTAGCGCGCCTTATCTCCCTGCGGCGAGCCCTTCGAAGATTGCGAGAATATCTTCGTCCTTAGGCGGATCATTCGAGAGCGCTTTGCCGTACATGAGGCTCGGGATCATGCTTTGCATCATGATCGCGAATGAACGCACCGGCATCGGCAATTCCTCGGGCGCAAAGAGACCAAGAATATTTTCTTCCATCTGCGCCATGCCGCGCCGGCCGGCTTCGGCAATAAACCCCTTCATGTGCTCATTGCTTGCGGCATAGAGCAGAAACTCGAGCCCGGCGATTGCTGCTGGCCCAGCCGTCTCGCGCGCGGCGAGCACAGCCTGTCCGAGTTTGCGCATCCTTTCTTTCACGCTGCCTTCGCGCCCCTTAGGCCATTCCATTCGGTCCGGGCGCGACTCGGGACGCGAGCCGAGTGCGTTCAGAATGAGCGCATCGCGATTCTCGAAATGGCCGTAAATCGCGCCCTTGGTCATGCCGACATGGGCGGCCACCTGATCCAGCGAAAGCTTGTGAAAGCCGTATTTGGGCAGAAGCTCCAAAGTTGCCTCGATCAGGCGCGCGCGGGTCTTGGCAGCCTGCGCGGCAAGCTTGGATTCCGGCCTTTTCTCATCGGGTCTAGACAACGCCCGGCTCCATGTACTATAGGTATATACCTATCGTATATACCATTGGTACGAGCTCAATGGTAAGCCAAGCGGGAGCGAGGGGAAAGCAATGAACCGGTGGATTTCTATGGCCGCGGCACTGGCCCTGGCCGCGAGCGCGGCCCAAGCCGAGGAAGAAAAAGGAGGGCAGGCGATGGCGCAGCCACAAAGCATCGATGAAGGCTTGTTCGTGCCCATCAATGGCGAGGAGCAGTGGATCACCATTCGGGGCCACGATCTCAAGAACCCGGTGCTCCTGTTCCTGCATGGCGGGCCCGGGTTTCCGACCAGCGGCCAGGCGCCGTTGTTCTTCGATTGGGAGAAGGACTTCACAATTGTTCAATGGGATCAGCCGGGCGGCGGCGCGACCTACGCCAAGAACATGGCGAAGGGAGAAGGCCCGCTGACGCGCACGCGCTACACCAAGGATGGCATCGCCGTTGCCGAGTTCGTCCGCGATCATCTGCATACGGATAAAATGGTGCTGATGGGAATCTCCTGGGGCACCGAGCTTGGCTTGCGTATGATTCATGAGCGGCCGGAGCTGTTTTCGGCCTATGTCGGCACGGCGCAAGTCGTCGACAGCCCACGCGGAAACAAGCTCGGTTATGAGCTTGCGCTGAAGGCCGCACGGGAACGTGGCGACAAGACCGCGATTGCTGAGCTGGAGAAGGCCGGCCCGCCGCCCTACAAGAAGTTCGAAGACTTCCTCGTCCGGCAAAAATACGTGTTTCCTCCCGGCTTGCCGGCGAGCCCCGAAGAGAAAGCTGCCACGGCCAAATTCGCCAAGATATTGAGCGCGCCACCGCCGCCGGATGCGCACTACATAGCGAAAGATGTGCCGCAATATGATTACGTCAAGCAATTCCTGGCGGTGCAGGCCGAAGT
>JBAQHC010000194.1:0-9837 GCA_049288095.1 Alphaproteobacteria bacterium
CGGGTACACCGGGCGCGATCAACCCCGAGACGGGTTTGCCCGCCGACCAGGGTGCAGCGCCCGCCAACGAGGCGGCGCCTGCAGGTGCCATCGAGGAGTCGAAGCCCGAGGCACCGGCCGAGAATCCCTACGGCCTCGCGCACATGTTCAACCTCAAGAATCCTGACCCGGTCACCTTCGCGGTCGGTATCATCCTCGCGATCATGTCGGGTGGTTCTTGGCTGCTCTTCATCACCAAGTATATGAGTTCCGGCGCGCTGCTTTCGCAGGCGAAGTCGGCGACGCGAGGTGGTGAGCCGAGGGGCGCGTTCCGCTCATTGGCCGAAGATGCTCAAGCCGCAGCGGCTCAGCACTCTCAAATCAGCGGCCAAGTCGCGTTGTCGGATTGGGTCGCAACTGCGCTCAGCCGTTCGATCGACAACATCAGCTCGCAGCTCCGCGGCGGCAACGCGTTCCTTGCTACGGTCGCATCGTCCGCTCCGTTCGTCGGACTGTTCGGTACGGTGTACGGCATCTTGAAGGCGCTGCTTGCCATCGGCATCGCCGGCCAGCCCTCGATCGACAAAGTTGCGGGCCCGGTCGGTGAAGCGCTCATCATGACCGCCATCGGCCTTTTCGCCGCCGTTCCGGCAGTTATCTTCTATAACGTGATCATCGGGCGGAATCGCCAGGTGACCGATGCGCTTCGCAATTATGCAAGCGACTTGCAGGCCCAGGCGCTGGGCGCTTCGGCAGGCGGTTCGGGCCGGAGGAGATAAGATGGCCGTCAACATTCCGGCCAGCGGCGGCGACGACGACGACGTATTGGCGACAATCAATACGACGCCGCTCGTCGACGTCATGCTGGTTATGTTGATTATCTTCTTGATCACCATTCCGGTGGTGATCTCGGTGATCCCGGTCAATCTGCCCAAGGCAACGGATAGGCCGACGCAGACAAAACCGATCGACATCAGCTTGGCCATCGATGCCAACGGCAAGATCTTCTGGGGCGTGCAACCCGTGCAGACGACCCAGGAGCTCTCGAACCGGTTGGGCGACGCCGTGCGGAGATCGGTCGCCGAGGGACGCCCTCTGCCGGAGCTTCATATCCGCGCCGATAAGGACACGATGTTTCAGAATGTCGGCAAGGTGATCTTTGTCGCGCAGCAGAATTCGATTCAGAAGATGGCTTTCATCGTGCAGCCGGTGCCCAAAGAGTGACGCGAGCTCTATTGATTCGCGTCACAGTGTAGGTTTCAGGGAGTGGTTTTATGGCAGTCAGCGTAGGCCCGTCAGGCGGATCAGCAGATCCGATGGTCGAGGTGAACACGACGCCGCTGATCGACGTCATGCTCGTGTTGCTCGTCATGCTGATCGTCACCCTGCCGATACAGATGCATGGTGTGCAGCTCGAAAATCCGCCGGTGAATGCGCCCCCGCCGGAGACCCCGCCAATTGTCGTAGACCTCGTTATCGATTTCGGCGGCGCCGTCACTTGGAACGGTACACCGGTTCCTGACACGGCAACGCTCGACAATTATCTCCGCCAAGCCGCGCAAGATCCGCTGACGGAAATTCATATCCGCCCGGACGGCGTGGCCAAGTGGGATTACGTTGCCAAGGTGTTGGCACTGGCGCAGCAAGACCAAGTGCAGAAGATTGGGTTCGCAGGCAACGAGCGCTTTGCGCAATAGCCAACTAAATGTCCATAGATTGAGGCAGATCATGAGCGTTCGGCGTCGGTCTCGTATTGTCTTCTTGAGCGCGGCGCTTCTCGGTGCGAGCCTCGCGGGCGCGCTGGTTCTGCCGCAGGTGGCAATCGCTGCGCAAACCGTCAGCGCCAAGGTCGGCAAGCCGCTGCAGGAAGCGCAGGCGGCTGCAAAGGCCGGTGATTACAACACGGCGATCGCAAAGGCGAAAGAAGCGCAGGCCATGCCGGGCAGAACGGCGTACGAGGACTACGTCATCAATCAGTTCTTGGCTTACGCCTACAACGCCAAGAGAGATTACCGGAACGCCATGGCGGCCACCGAGGCCACGCTCAGCTATTCCGGAATGCCGAGGGCGGATAGAGCCAAGACGCTCAAGACGCTTGCGCAGCAGGCCTACCAGATTAAGGACTACGGCAAGACGATCACTTACGCCACGCGCTATCAAAACGAGGCGGGCGCAGATGCCGACTTGCAGCTGCTCGTCGCCAATTGCTATTACCAGCAAGGCAACTACCGGCAGTCGCTCGCGGGCACCAAAGCGCTTCTCGACTCGGCGGAGGCTAGCGGGCGTGCACCGTCGCAAAAGGTGCTCGCGCTGTTTCTTTCGAGCGCCTATCAGCTCAAGGACGGCCCGAGCATCAAGCGCGCGCTGTTCCGCTTGGTCGAGCTTTATCCAAGCGATGGGTATTGGAATACGCTGTTCAGAGAGATCAACAATGAGGGCCTGGGTGCCTATGCGCAGCTCGACCTCATGCGCATCCAGAAGAAGAAGAATCTTCTGAAGACGGACGATGATTGGTTCAACTACGCCAAGCTCGCCTTCGCGCTCAATTTGCCGGGCGATGCCAAGGCAATCCTTGATGAAGGCTTCCAAAAGAAGATCCTAGGCAACGCGCCAAACAATCGCGACCAGCGTTTGCAACAAGTCGTGAACGAGGCGGTCACAAAAGATCAAGCAATCCTTGAGTCCGATGATGCGACTTATGCCAAAGGCACTGCCGGGGACAACGACATTCAGGTCGGCCAGCGGTTTGCTAGCTATGGAAAATATGACCGCGCGATCGCTGCGATCACACGCGGGCTGGCCAAGCAGGGCGTTTCCAACCCGGATCAGGCGAAGCTCGATCTCGGCCGCATTCAGCTGCTCGCCGGTAAGACCGACCAAGGCCGCCGGACGCTTCAGTCGATCAAGACCGACAGCTCAACGAGGGATGTTGCGCGGCTCTTCCTGATCACGGGCTAGTTCCTCCCGAATGGAGTCGCCCCTCCCTCGACGGGAGGGGTAGATTGTGGCCGGCGCAGGCCGGCCACAATTGGAGAGGGTGCGGCAACTTGCCTAAATGCTCCGTACACCCCTCCCCCTAACCCCCTCCCGCAAGGGGAGGGGGGATCAACGCAATGGATTTCGATTTAGATTAGCGTGTGCGTGTATCGAAATCCTCGCATCGGTTGACGCGCCTTAACGCACGCGCGACAAAGCCAGCGATTCCCTCTCGCCTTGAGGACGCCATGGCCTTTGCACCCAATTCGCGCGCCGCGCGCGATATCGCTCATATCCTGCATCCCGTTTCCAATCTCGCGCGCCACGAGGAAAACGGTCCGTTCATCCTCGAGCGTGGCAAGGGCATCCACGTCTATGACGATGAGGGGCGGCCCTATATCGAGGCGATGGCCGGCCTCTGGTGCACGGCTCTCGGCTACGGCGTTGAAGAGTTGGTTGAAGCGGCGGCCGCTCAAATGCGCAAGCTCGCTTATTCGCCGCTCTTTGCTTCCAAGAGTCACGATCCGGCCATCGATCTCGCCGAGAAGCTAAAAGCCATGATGCCCTTCAAGGCGGGCAAAGTGTTCTTCGGCAATTCCGGTTCGGACGCCAACGACACGCATTTGAAGCTCGTCTGGTATTACAACAATGCGCGCGGGCGAACACAAAAGAAGAAGATCATTGCCCGTCAACGGGGCTATCACGGTGTCACGGTTGCCACCGCCAAGCTCACCGGATTGCCGATCATGAACACCGATTTCGATTTGCCCGTCTCGGGCATTCTGCACACGGACAATCCGCATCATTACCGCTTTGCCGAGCCCGGCGAGACCGAGGAAGCGTTCTCGCAGCGCATGGCGCAGAATCTCGAAGCGCTGATCGAGCGCGAAGGACCGGAGACGATCGCGGCATTCTTCGCCGAACCTGTGCAAGGCGCGGGCGGCGTTATCGTGCCGCCTGCGGGATATTTCGATGCGATCATGCCGGTGCTCAAGAAGCACGACATCATGCTCATTGACGACGAGGTCATCACTGGCTTTCACCGCACCGGCAACACATTCGGCTGCGAGACCTATGGCTTCGCGCCGGATGCGATGACGCTCGCCAAGGCGATCTCATCGGCCTATCTGCCGATCAGCGCGAGCGTCGTCTCCGATGATGTTTATCGCGCCGCAGTCGAGGAAAGCCGCAAGCTCGGGATGTTCGGTCACGGCTACACTTACACCGGCCATCCGGTGTGTGCGGCGGTGGCCGTGCGCAATCTGCAATTGATGGAAGAGTGGAAGATCGGCGATCACGTGCGCGCCGTTTCGCCAGGCTTTCAAGCGCGGCTCAAGGCGCTTGCTGATCATGAGCTAGTTGGTGAAGCGCGCGGCGTCGGCCTTGTCGGCGGCATCGAGCTTGTTGCCGACAAATCGAGCAAGCGTGTCTTTGCGGCCAAGGCCGGCGCCGGCGCCTATTTGGCGGCGCGTGCGCAGGAGCATAGCATCATTGTACGCGCGATCGGCGATGTCATCGCTGTTTGTCCGCCGCTGATTATCAAGACCGAGGAGATCGACGAGGTTTTCGACCGGCTTGAGAATGCGCTCGATGACACGGCCGCGTATGTCGCGAAAGGAAATCTGCGCGCGTCTTAGCCGCTTTCGCCCTTAACTCACCTCCCCCTTGTGGGGAGGTCGGAGCGCGAAAGCGCTCCGGGTGGGGGTTTCGAAATCCGGCACGAGTCTTTGTTTCGACCCCCACCCTATCCCTCCCCACAAGGGGGAGGGAATTGCTTGTGGAGCGCTCATGCCTGGACGGAAGTGGGGACTGTTGCCTCGACCGGCTCGCGGATAAACGCGCCTTGACGGCGCAATTCATTTTGCAACTCAGCGATATTCACCGCGCGGGGCTCAACGCCGGCTTTCACCGCAAGCGCCGCCGCGGCACCGGCCGCGTGGCCGGTCAGCCAGCATTGCGGAATCTCACGCATAAAGCCGTGCGAGTTGGCGTCGCACGACATGTGCCGCCCGCAGGCGAGCAGGCCGTCGAGCTTCTTGGGTACAAGTGAACCGTATGGCACGGAGATCACCGGAAATTTCGGCGAGACGGAAGGGCTCACACCGACTTCGTCTGGGAAAGGCACACCGAGACTCCATTGACCGCGCTCAATACGGCCGACGCCGCCGAGCCGGCGCGTGTGACGCACACCCAGTTGCGGCGCGCTCTCCATCATGAAGGCATTCTCGAAGCCTGGCGCATTTGCGCGGAAGAAATCACAATGCTTGAGCATGAAGCGATGCGAGCGGATCTCGACTTCAGTTTGATCGTCAACATCGAGCGCCGACAAGCCGGATTGGCGTGGGCCGAGGAAAAGCGCGATGTCGTTACGCCAAGAAACATAAGGCGGTTGGAAGAAGCCAAGCTCCTCGCGCCCCTTGGTCATGAATTCCTTGAAACGCTCACCTCCATTGCGGCGAAAATCGAGCCAGCGATTCATATCGACATTGCCGAGCATGAATGCCGTGTTCATGCTGTGGTGAACGTCGCCTTCCTCGATATCGGTATCGAATGCGGCGCCCGCGCGCGCGAAGATGTCGCCATCGCCTGTCGCATCGACAACGACTTTCGCCATAAGCGCCTGGCGGCCTTGCTTGCTCTCGAACAACACGCCGGCGACGCGTCCGTTTTCGACAATCGGCAGCGCAGCCCAGCCGTGAAACACGAGCCTCACGCCGGCTTCGAGCAGCATTTCCTGCGAGATCAGCTTGAGGCGCTCAGGATCGATGGTCGGTGCCCAGGAAACGATGCCGTGAAACGCCGAAGTGCGCTGGCCCCAATACGCGACTTCCTCGGAATCGCGCGAGCCCCAGAGATTAGGGCCGGGCCCCGCAACGCCCTCGCGAGGAAATTTGGCGAGTATCTCTTCCGCGAAGCCGCGAATAATGAGCTTGCCTTCCCAATCCGTCATACGGTCGATCCAGATCACCAGACCGCCGGTAGAAAGCCCGCCAAGATGATTATAGCGCTCGAGCACAACGACATCGGCGCCAGCGCGCGCTGCCGCATAAGCCGCCGCCGTTCCCGATGGCCCGCCGCCGACCACAAGAACATCGCAATGGTGATAGATCGGCACGTCGCGCGCCGTCTCTTGATAAACACCTGTTCCGTTGCGGGGCGGCAGCGCTCGGGCGCGCGCTTCAAAGACGTCGGAGGCGAGAAAGCGGTCTGGTGTCTGGACGACGGTTTGGACGCGCGGTTTATCGTTTTCGGCCATGGTTTGCTCGCGGCTCTACATGGCGATCGAGTCTAGGTACATGATTGTGCGAGTCAACTTTGCGGCGCCCGCGGTCTTTGTGTGCTTGTCACAAATACCCGCCAAAGTGCCTATGACTGGAGGGGCAATATGATGAAACTGGGTTTCGCATTTGCAGCATTCGCCGCCGTTCTTGGGATTGCCGGCACGGCTCATTGCGGCGAGGCGCAGACTGCGATTCCGCGCTATGCGCACATCTACGTCATCATCGAGGAGAACCATACGTTCGACCAGGTGATCGGCGCAAAATACGCGCCGAATTTCAACAAGCTGGGCAGGCAATACGGGCTTGCGACGAACTTCTTTGCCGAGCGGCACCCGAGCGAACCCAATTATATCGCGATTCTGGGCGGCGATACTTTCGGCATCCATGACGATGATGCGTATTATTGCAAGCCGGCCGCGCAGTGGAATGAAGGCTGCGACGGCGCAACCGAGGCCGGCTATGTCGATCACACGATCATTGGCCGCAGCCTGGTTGATCAGCTCACGGAGAAAGGTCTCAGCTGGAAAGGCTATTTTGAGGACATTCCGTCGGCCGGCGCAAAAGAGCCGTTTTGGCCGACTTCGAAGACGCCGCATCCGACGGCGCCCAACTGGCTTTATGCCGTCAAGCACAACGGCTTCATGTTCTACAAGTCGGTTCAGGATGACTCCAAGCGCGCAGAGAAGATCGTCAGCTTCGATCTGCTTTACAAGGATGCGGCGGCGGGCAAGCTGCCGAATTACGCGCATATCGTGCCGAACCAGTGCAACGACATGCATGGCCTTGCCGGCGATAAAGTGCCCGAAGATTGCGAGAAGGAGAACGATCCTCAAATGATTGCGCGCGCTGACCGCGAGCTTGGCAAGATCGTCGCGGCGCTGATGGCAGGGCCGCAATGGAAGGCGGCGGATAACAGCGCGATCGTGATCACGTTCGATGAAAATGATGCGCCGCGCCCAGATAATCATGGCCCTGGCTGCTGCGGTTCGGTGGTGGGCGACTTAAGCAATCCCGGCGGCGGCTGGATCCCGACGATCGTGATCACCAATCACGGGCCGCGCGGGCTCCAGGACCCAACGCCCTATAACCACTATTCGCTGTTGCGCACGACAGAAGATGCGTTCGGGATCGGCGAGCATCTGCGCCATGCCGCGGATGAGGCAAAGGGCGTCGTCGCCATGGCGCCGCTCTTCGCAGTGGCGAAGTAACTGGTCATCACCAGATTTCCGCGGCCTCGACGCAGAGCCCATATTTTGGTGTCATCCCCCGACTTGTTCGGGGGATCCAGACTCATTGACCCCCTGGGGATTCTGGATGGCCCGGATAAACCGGGCCATGACCGGGCGTCTGGCAGCATCTGAGTAGGCATGAGAAACAGATCAAACAAGACCCGGAAACACCGGGCAGGGCTCATCGGCACGCTTGTCGCGTTGACGCTTCTTGGCTCAGCGCAAGCTGAGGAATTTCCGCATCCCGATTCCCAAGGCACGGCCCTAGTGTCGGTCACCAAACCCTCGCACACCCTGATTCTCTTTCTCTCGGGAGACGGTGGGTGGTGGGGCGACATCGATGCGCAGCTCGCCAACCGATTTGCGGGTGAGGGCTATGCGGTCGTCGGCATCGACACGCAAATCTGGTTTGGCCCGGAGCGCACGGTGCCCGAGATTGCGGGCCACCTTGCCGAGCTCGCGAACAAATATGGAAGAGCAACACACGCCGATAAGCTCGTTCTCATCGGTTACTCCTATGGCGCCAATGTAATTCCCCTAGCGCTCCAGAAGACGCCGCGCGATTTCAACGCGAAGCTCGCGGCGATTGTGCTGATAGCACCCGAACGCAAGACCATGTTGCAAGTCACGCTGCTTGAACAAATGGGCGTTGATCCCGGCGATATCGATCTTGCGCCGTCATTTGCAGCACTATCGCGCCCTGCGACCGTGTGCATCTTCGGCACCGGAGAGGAAGACGAGACCGGCTGCACGCTCGATGCGCTCAAAGGAACCGAGCTGATCAGCCTGCCCGGCGCGCATCATTTCGATCATGACGTGAAGGCTTTGGGCGACAAGATTTCAGCCGCGATTATGTCGCGCGCGAGGCCGTAGTAGGATGGGCGAGGTTCTACTCGCGCCTCGACGAGCCGTTGCGCTTCCTCCTTCGCAGCCAGTCTTCAACAAGCGCCCCCGTGATTGTAATCAACGTCGTTGCAGTCGCACCGAAGAATGGAATAACGAGATCGCCTAATGGATGATCGAGCCAATTTGAGTAGTGACCCCTACCCAGGGCTCCCATAGAAAAGAGGAAGAACATGAAGAGGAAGGTTGTGGTCACAATGCCGAAGATTTCCCATCCAGACCGTGACAGAAGTGGTTTCTCTTCTCGCATGATCTCGCCCAGAGAGATGGATTGAAAGTCCAGAATCAAACACAAAATTGGACCGACACAACGTTACTTCCGGGGCGGCCAAGAGAATTAGCCCGCAGCCGCAATCATGAGCGCGAAGGCATAGTTGAGCGCATCGTCCTTAAGGGAATCGAAGCGGCCCGAGGCGCCGCCGTGCCCGGCTTCCATATGCGTCTTGAACAGAAGCACATGATCGTCGGTCTTATTCGCGCGCAATTTTGCCACCCACTTCGCCGGCTCCCAATAAGTGACGCGCGGATCGGTGAGCCCCGCTGTGACGATCATATTTGGATAATCGTGCTTGCCGACATTGTCGTAAGGCGAATAGGAGCGCATGTACTGCGCAACCTCGGCGCTCTCGATCGGATTGCCCCATTCCTTCCATTCGGGCGGCGTGAGCGGCAGATCGCCATCCGAGATCGTGTTGAGGGCATCGACGAACGGTACTTCGGCGACGATGCCGAGAAACAAATCGGGCCGCATATTCGCAACCGCGCCCATGAGCAGGCCACCAGCCGAGCCGCCTTGTGCGATGATGCGCCCGGCGCGCGTGAAACGCGCCGCGATCAAATGTTCAGCGCAAGCGATGAAATCGGTGAAGGTGTTCTTCTTGTTAAGCCGCCGGCCTTCGCTATACCAGTGAAAGCCTTTGTCCATGCCGCCTCTGATATGCGCGATCGCATAGATGAAGCCGCGATCGACAAGTGAAAGCCGCACGATGCCGAAGCCCGCCGGCATGCTCATGCCATAGCTGCCATAGCCGTAAAGCAGAAGCGGCGCAGTGCCATCGAGCTTTGTCGTCGCGCGATAAAGCAGCGTGATCGGGATTTTCGTTCCGTCGCTCGCGGTCGCCTCGACGCGCCGCGTGACATAGTCGGCCGGGTTGTGACCCGACGGCACTTCCTGCGTCTTGAGCAGGCGCCGCTCGCGCGTCACCATGTTGTAGTCCCACACTTGCGCGGGCGTTGTAGGCGATGAATAGCTGAAACGCAGATTGTCGGTGTCGAACTCGTAGCCCGAGGACATACCGAGCGCATAAGCTTCTTCGTCCATCGAAATCGAATGCGCTTCGCCGAGCACGATCTTGCCCGGCGCTTCTTCGCGCAAAGGCGCGATCCAAACCTTGGGTAATGCGTTCTCGCGTTCGAGCCAAGCGAGATGGCGCTTGGTGACGTCAAGGCCCATGAGCAGGCGGCCTTTC
>JBAQHC010000195.1:0-15779 GCA_049288095.1 Alphaproteobacteria bacterium
TGCTTTACGACGATACGGTCAACCTCGCGCAGCAAGCGCGTTACGCCTTCGAATTTTGCGCGCATGAATCGTGCGGCAAATGCACGCCGTGCCGTATTGGCGCAACGCGCGGCGTCGAGGTGGTCGACCGTGTTATTGCGGGCGAGGATCGCGTCGCCAATCTCGATCTTGTTAGGGATCTTTGTGATCTGATGGTTTCAGGATCGCTTTGCCAGATGGGCGGCATGACGCCTATTCCGGTCATGAGCGCGATCGAGCATTTCCCTGAGGATTTTGGTACAGTTCGCGAACGCGAATAGGTCTTGAGTGACCTCATCCTTCGACAGGCTCAGGATGAGGTTTTGAAGCTAATCACGCCTCATGGTGAGCCTGTCGAACCATGAGGGAGGCGAAGGCAAGAAATATGGCCCTGCTCAGAGAAACCGACTACGGCACGCCTCCGGTCAAATCGGAGAAGACCGTTACCTGCGAGATTGACGGCTTCGAGGTAACCGTGCCCGAGGGCACCTCGATTATGCGCGCTGCGGTCGAAGCGGGCATAAAGGTGCCGAAGCTCTGCGCGACCGATAGCGAGAAGGCCTTCGGCTCGTGCCGCCTGTGCCTCGTCGAGATCGAAGGCCGCAAGGGCACGCCTGCTTCGTGCCACACGCCGGTTGCGCCCGGCATTAAAGTTCATACCCAAACGCCGACACTCGCAAAGCTGCGGCGCGGTGTGATGGAGCTTTACATTTCCGACCATCCGCTCGATTGCTTGACGTGCTCGGCGAATGGCGATTGCGAATTGCAGGAAATGGCCGGTGTCGTTGGCCTGCGCGAAGTGCGCTACGGCTATGATGGCGAGAACCATTTCAAGGGCGAGACCAAATCGCCGACCGACGAGAGCAACCCGTATTTCACCTACGAATCCTCAAAGTGCATTGTGTGCTCGCGCTGCGTGCGCGCTTGCGATGAAGTGCAGGGCACGCTGGCGCTGACGATCGAGGGCCGCGGCTTTGGCTCGCGCGTTGCCCTCGGCACGGATGATTTCATGTCGTCCGAATGCGTCTCATGCGGCGCTTGCGTGCAAGCCTGCCCAACCGCGACGCTCAACGAGAAATCCGTTATCGACAACGGCACGCCCGATCGCACGGTGCTGACGACTTGCGCTTATTGCGGCGTCGGCTGCTCGTTCAAGGCCGAGCTGCGCGGCGATCAAGTGATCCGTATGGTGCCGTGGAAAGACGGCAAGGCCAATCACGGTCATTCTTGTGTCAAAGGCCGCTTCGCGTGGGGATATGCGACGCATGCCGACCGCATTACCAAGCCGATGATCCGCGACCAGATCACCGATCCGTGGCGCGAAGTCTCGTGGGAAGAGGCGATTGGTTTCGCCGCCGGCAAACTCAAAGGCATTCAGAAGAAATACGGCCGCAAGGCAATCGGCGGCATCACCTCTTCACGCTGCACGAATGAAGAGGTCTGGGTCGTTCAAAAGATGATCCGCGCCGCGTTCGGTAACAACAACACCGACACGTGCGCACGCGTCTGCCACTCGCCCACCGGCTATGGTCTGCGCTCGACCTTCGGCACATCCGCCGGCACCCAGGATTTCGACAGCGTGATGGACACCGATGTCGTGCTGATCATCGGCGCCAACCCGACCGATGCGCATCCGGTGTTCGCCTCGCAAATGAAGCGTCGCCTGCGCCAGGGCGCAAAGCTGATCGTTGCCGACCCGCGCGTGATCGATCTCGTGCGCACGGCGCATATCGAGGCCGATTATCACTTACAGCTTCTGCCGGGCACCAATGTCGCGCTCATCAATGCGATCGCGCACACGATCGTGACGGAAGGCCTTGCGAAGGAAGATTTCATTCGCGAGCGCTGCGACATCGAAAGCTTCAATGAGTGGCGCAAATTCATTGCCGATCCGGTCAACTCGCCCGAAGCCGTGGCGAAGATCACGGGCGTTCCCGCCGACAAGATCCGAGCTGCCGCGCGCCTCTATGCGACTGGCGGCAATGCCGGCATCTACTATGGCCTCGGCGTCACCGAGCACAGCCAGGGCTCGACCATGGTCATGGGCATGGCCAATCTCGCGATGCTCACCGGCAATATCGGCCGGCGCGGCGTCGGTGTTAATCCGCTGCGCGGTCAGAACAATGTGCAGGGCTCATGCGATATGGGTTCATTCCCGCATGAGTTCTCCGGCTATCGCCACGTGTCGACTGAAAGCGTGCGCAAGGACTTCGAGAGGGATTGGGGCGTACCTCTCGATGCAGAGCCGGGCTATCGCATCCCGAACATGTTCGATGAGGCGATCGCCGGTCACTACAAAGGCCTCTATGTGCAGGGCGAGGACATCGCTCAGTCCGATCCGAATACGCTGCACGTCGAAGCGGCGCTCCGCTCGATGGAATGCGTGATCGTTCAGGATCTCTTCCTCAACGAGACCGCACGTTTCGCGCATGTCTTCCTGCCGGGCACGTCGTTCCTCGAAAAGGATGGCACCTTCATTAATGCCGAGCGGCGTATCAATCGCGTGCGGCCAGCGATGAAGACCAAGACCGGCAAGCAGGAGTGGGAAGCAACCGCGATGCTTTCCGCCGCGATGGGCTATCCGATAAACTACAAGAACTCGGCTGAGATCATGGACGAGATCGCGCGGCTCACGCCGACATTCGCGAATGTCTCGTTCAAGATGCTCGACGAGAAGGGCAGCGTTCAGTGGCCGTGCAACGATAAGGCGCCGGAAGGCACGCCGATCATGCATATCGGCGGCTTCGTGCGCGGCAAGGGCCTGTTCGTGCTCACCGAGTTCGTGCCGACCGAAGAGCGCACGAATGCGAAATTCCCGCTCATTCTCACGACGGGACGCATTCTCTCGCAATACAATGTCGGCGCGCAGACGCGGCGCACCGAGAACATCAAGTGGATGAAAGAGGACGTGCTCGAAATCCACGAGTCGGATGCCGAAATGCGCGGCATCAGAACCGGCGATTGGGTGTCGATCCGCTCGCGTAAGGGCGAAACAACCCTGCGCGCGGAAATCTCGGCACGTATGGCGCCGGGCGTCGTCTACACCACCTTCCATCACCCCGATACGGGCACCAATGTCGTCACCACCGAACTTTCGGATTGGGCGACCAATTGCCCGGAATATAAGGTGACGGCGGTCGAGTGCGCGCCGGCAAACCATCGCTCCGAGTGGCAAGAGCAGTACACGGAAGAGCTGCCGGATCTCCGCCGCATAGCTATGACAGCCGCGGAGTAACGCGCTCGCTCACCCTCACCCGATGATGCAAGCGGGGCTTGCATCATCGACCTCTCCCTGAAGGGCGAGGTGATTGAGGTTTGCTTCGTTGCGTGCGCTTCAGTCGATGCTGTGCGTTCCAACATTGACCCCTCCCTTCGGGGAGAGGGCAGGGTGAGGGTAAAATGGAAGAGATCCGTCTGCGCCCGCCTGTCGATGAGGATTGGCCGGCGATTCTGTGTATCGCCCATGAGTCGCTTTCCGAATTATCCGAAGTTCCGGACCAAACGCGTTGGCTCAATAACCGTCGCGCGTTTCCCCCGGACGGAGTTCAGCATCACTTCGTCGCTGTAGTGGCCGATCGAGTTGCCGGATATGCCTGCGCCGAACACCGGCCCAGGGCTGTGCCGGGCGAGTTTCGGCTCTTTGTGGTTGTCAAGCCTAAAGATCGACAGTCACTCGGAGAGCATCTTCTCAAGCAACTCGAAACGCAATTGCCATCGCTCGGTGCGACCCACACATGGGTGCTCGAATACAAGGCAGATGCTTCCTTTCTCGCTTGGTGGGAATCCCACGGCTTTGAGTACTTAAAGGAATTCCTCATCGAGGACGGAGTACCGGCCGTGGAGCTGACAAGGAAAGTTCGAGAAGTTGGAGCTCTGACACCAAATCCGACGTGAGGCTCACTGGGCCGGTGCCAGCGGGGCTTTCCATTCCGGCCCGGTGAATTCGGCTTCGATCGCAAAGCTCACTTCATCGCTGACACCGAAATTCGTGCCGGGCGCGGGCACGCCGAAGCCCATGCCGAAATCCGAGCGCTTCAGCGCGCCCTCAGCCGAAAAGCCAATGCGCGCATGCGGGTCCATCTGCATGCCGGGATAGCCGCCATTGAATTTGACGCTGAGCGTCACTGGGTGCGTCACCCCGTGAAGCGTGAGATCGCCCGTCACCTCGGCCATGTCGATATTGGTGAGCGAGACCTTGGTCGACTTGAATTTCATCTCGGGATATTTCGCCGCATCGAACCACTGATTCCCCATAAGCTGATCAAGAAATCCGGCGGGCGGCGCGTTAAGCTCGAGCGAGCGCGGGTCGATGGTCGCCGTGAGGGAGGCTTTCGCAGGCCGTTTCGGATCAAGTGTCAGCTTCGCGTCGAAATGCGAGAAGCGCGCTGTGTAGTTCGAAAAGCCGAGATGGTTCACCTTAAAGCTAAGGCTCGCATGTGCCGGATCAAGCGTGTAGGTGCCCTTGGGCACGTCCACTGCAATCGGCTTGATGTCGGCCGCATGCGCCGTTCCAAGCGCCAGTACCACGCTCGCGTAAATCAAGTGCCTCATCATCGCGTCTCCCCTCTGAATCTAGTTTCGGTATTAAACACGAGGAGCACAAAGCTGACACCAGGGACACCGAGAAATTATTGGTTTCGTTATGGTTGATCGACCGCGGGTTTTGGTGCGCGCTAACCGATCATTAGCATCGCGAGGCCGAAGAGCAGCTTGAGTCCGCCGTCACCGCCAATGACTACATTGAGCCCAATTTCCGGCAATGCCCAATATGTCGCCGCGAGCCAGACGAGCAGAGCAAGGGCGAGATAGACGATCATCGGCCCGAACGACCAAGCCATAAGCAGGAAATGCCCGGCAACAATTCCAAGCGCAACATATACACGCAGGCGCTGGTCTGGCGGAACCAGCGGATAGAGCTTCCAGAACACGATGAACTCAATGGCGATTGCGGCGAACAGGAGGCCGATCTGCAAAGGGGTGGCGCGTGCACCCCCGTGGCGTCGCTGCAATCGGATGACAAGAACCAGCAAAATGATGCCGAGGGCCGCGCCAATCGCTAGATCACGCTGAACGTTGGGCGCATCGAACGCGCTTGCGATGATCGCGACTCCAACACAAGCGAGAAAAGCGCCGCCGCCCCGGCGCATTGGAAAACGGTCGAGCTTAAGCGATTCTGAGCTGGTCATGGCATTCCCCCCGCAACGAGACTATAGAAGAACGCCGCCGACAAATGGAGTCTAGGCGCACGGCGCCAATTGGCGCGACTCCTAGGCAGTGTCACTCACGGCTCTGTCCAAGTCTGCGATGATAATCTTGTTCATCTTCAGCATCGCTTGCATCGCGCGGCCCGCTTTTGCGCGGTCGGGGTCCGACAAAAGACGCGGGAGAATCTGTGGCACGATCTGCCACGAGAGCCCCCACCTATCCTTGAGCCAGCCGCAGCGCGATCCCGTACCACCGTTCGAAATGAATTTGCCCCAATAATAATCGACATCTTCTTGCGTTTCACAATCGACAAGAAGTGAGGCAGCCTCGGTGAACTTGTAAGTCGGTCCGCCGTTGAATGCCGTCAGGCGCAGCCCGTTGATCTCGAAGGTCACGGCAGTGACCGTCGCATAGTCGACACTCGTGAAGAGCTTCGAGTTCGCGAATATCGAACAGTAAAATTTGGCGGCCTCCACGGCCTGATTGTCGAACCAGAGAAATGGCGTGACCGTGTGTGGTTTCATGGTTCACCTCTCCCATATAAGAGATCCGAGATGTCAAAGGCCTTCGCCGCACGCGGCGTTAGCGCAGACCTTTGACGATGTCGGCGCCTTGGGCCGCGTTTGCAAAGCCTTTGAAGCTGCCTTGCTCGGCGATTTCGCGCGCCATGTTGATGAGGCCGCCCCAGGCCGAGCGCGCGAGCGCACCGCCGACACTGATGCGCCTGACGCCAAGTCCGGCAAGATCGGCGACTGTGAGGTCGCTCGGCCAGCCGATCAGCACATTCACCGGCTTTGGCGCGACGGCTTCGACGACGGCTTTGATCTCTTCTGTCGTTCTGATGCCGGGGGCGTAAAGGCAATCGGCGCCTGCCGCCGCATAAGCCTTCAGCCTACGGACGGTCTCCGGAAGGTCCGGCGCGCCGCGAATAAAGCCTTCGCTGCGGCCGGTGAGCACTACGTTGCCACCCGCTGCATCGATCGCGGCACGCGCTGCCTTCAATCGCGCAACCGCTTCATCGAGCGGATAGAGCCCCTTTGCAGCCGGCCCCGGACAGTCCTCGATTGAAAGGCCTGACGCACCGGCCAGGGCGCACAGCCGTACACTTTCGGCGACCGCGTTGGCGTTTGTACCGAAGCCGGCCTCGAAATCGACATTGAGTGGGATATCGACCGCCGCAGACAGCTCTGCAACATGGGCGAGCACGATCTCACGTGTGATGCGGCCGTCGTCGGTCCCGCGCGACCAAGCGAGCCCCGCGCTTGTCGTCGCAACGGCTTTGAAGCCGAGGCTTTGCAAATATTTCGCGCTGCCTAGGTCCCACGGGTTGGGCATGACAAAGCAGCCATGCTCGTGCAACCGGCGGAAGCTCAAGCGTTTTTCATCAAGCGACGTCATCGGCTCTCTCCGGCTTGACCTGATCTCGGATGATGCCCACTTCCTTTTGGTCGGGCACTACGTCTCTTCGCGCATTGCGGCGCGATTGGCGAGCGCTTTTCGTGTCTGAGGCGAAGGGCCGGAAGGAGGGGGGCAATTCAGCGAAAATCGCAAAACAATTAAGTGTGGTGTCCGAGCCGGACAACTACAAAATCTAGTAACGAGTTCCAAATGTCGCTTACATCGCCGCCGGCGCGGCCCTCTGCTAGGTTGCCGCTCAAGAGCAAGAGGGAAAGCGCGATGAGTGATACCAGCCTGACAGCGGGCGATATTTTGATGCGGCGCCTGCGCCAGCACGGCGTCGACTATGTCTTTGCAAATGGCGGAACCGATTTCGGCCCGATTATCGAGGCGCTGGCGCGCGGAAAGGCCGAGGGCGTGGACGTGCCCCAAGGCGTGGTGATGCCGCACGAGACTGCGGCAATCGGCATGGCGCATGGCTACTACCTGAAGACCGGCCGGCCTCAGGCGGTGATGCTGCACACCAATGTCGGCCTCGCCAACGCGATCATGGGCATCATCAATGCGGCGGCTGAGCAGATCCCGATGTTCATCGCCTCAGGCCGCACGCCCGTGACCGAAATGGGTCATCTCGGCAGCCGCAACGCGCCGATTCATTGGGGCCAAGAAATGCGCGATCAAGCCGGCATGCTGCGCGAGATCGTAAAATGGGATTTCGAGCTGCGTTTCCCCGATCAAATGCAACAACTCGTCGATCGTTCGATGTCGATTGCGATGTCGGCGCCCAAGGGCCCGGTTTACATGAGCCTGCCTAGGGAGGCGCTCGCGTCACCTTATGGCGGCGAAGCGGGCGGTCCTTTGCCGCAGCCCGTGCGTATGGCGCCTCATCCGAATTCGCTGGCGCAGGCAGCCGAGTTGCTTGCGAATGCCAAGACGCCGCTCATTCTCGGGAGTCGCAGCGGCCATGTGCCTGCCGCATTTGCTGCCTTGCGCGCCTTCGCCGAGGAATACGCAATACCGGTTGGTGAGTTCTGGGCCTCGCGTCCCTCGCTCGATACGCAAAGCCCGATGCATGCGGGGTTTGATCCGAGCGCGGATTTGGCAGATGCCGACGTCGTGATGGTGCTCGATCTTCTGGTGCCATGGGTTCCGGTACGCCAGAAACTGCGGCCGGGCGTCAAGGTCATTCAGGTCGGAGAGGACCCGCTTCATGCGCGCTTTCCCGTGCGCAGCTTTCAGGCGGATGTAACGCTGGCTGGCGAAGTTGAAACCGTGCTGGCGGCACTTTCGGTGCAAATGGCACGCAAGGCGAGCACATCGGCGTTGCGCGAGCGCGCCGCAATGATCCGTGATCGGAACATGAAGCGCCGCGAGGAGCGCATCGAGCGCGCCAAAACCGGCGGCGGCACGCCGATGAGATCGAATTATGTCAGCTACTGTCTCAATGAGGCACTGAAGGGCGAGGGGACGATCGTCACGGAATTAGGCGTGAGCCCCGGCGAGATCGACATTTCACGGCCCGGTCAGTTCCTCAATCATCCGATTTCGGGCGGTCTGGGCTGGGCACTTCCCGCCGCACTCGGGGCGCAACTCGCGGACCGTTCACAGATCACGGTCGCGACCATCGGCGACGGCTCCTACATGTTCGCTAATCCGGTGGCGTGCCATCAGATTGCAGAGGCACTCGAATTACCGGTGCTGACGATCGTGTTCAACAACGGCATCTGGAATGCGGTGAAGCGCTCAACGCTCGATGTGTTCCCGGATGGTTATGCCGCGAAGGCCAATTTGATGCCGATTACGTCGCTGCAGCCACTGCCGGACTTCTGCAAAGTGGCCGAGGCGAGCAGGGCCTTCGCGCAGCGCGTCGAGAATGGCGCAGATCTACCGAAGGCGATGGCCCGCGCGATCGATGTAATCAAGCGCGAGCGCCGCCAAGCGTTGATCGAGGTCGTTGTCGCAGCATAGAGGGCCAGCTTTGATTTCGCGCAAAGTGAACTTTGGGCTGCCGTGTAAATAGTAATGAATTGGATTCCACGGAGGGCGGGAAAATGGGTTCTGTGAGGCAAGCGACATCGAAGGGCAGCACCAATGAGGAGTTGTCTGCGCAAATCGCTCGGTTAAAGGGTGAGCTCGACGCAATCAAGAGAGCGATGTCCAAGACCGGTGGTGCTGTCACCGCGCCAGTTTGTAGCTGCGCGGCCTGCACCGAGGCCGCCGGAAGGATTGCGCATCATGTCAAAGAGAATGTCGAAGGTGCGGTCGACGATGTCGAGACATTCGCCAGCCACAATCCGGGCTATGTTCTCGGAGGTTCGCTCGGTGTTGGCGTCATACTGGGAATGTTGATCCAAAAGCGGCTCTCTTCAGCAGCCGCAGATCGTTGATCGATGCGCGCAGATCTGCGTTGACAAGCGCCGGATCGCTTCCAGCTCTAGCGAGGCGAGCCTTCTAGAATTGACGTGCCTGCCGCAGTCAGAATTGCACGATCGAGCGAAAAGCCCGATGCCGTAAAAAGCTTTTCGAATTCGGCATGCGTCCGCTCGCGGCCCGAAAGCGCCGCGAGCATGTGAATATCCATGCGCTTGCCGCCTTCGGATCCCGGCCCATCGGTTATGACGCGCTCGATCATCAAGAGCTTCGTATGCTTCGGCGCAGCGCGATGAATCGCCTTGAGGATGTCAATTGATTCCTCATCGCTCCAGTCGTGAATGACATGCATGATGAGGTACGCATCGGCAACGGGCAACTTACTTTCGAAAAAGCTGCCGCCGGCAATGCTTAACCTTTCGCCCGAGCGCCGCTCGGCCTTTGCGACAACATGCGGCAGATCGAACAAAATGCCCTTTGCCGAAGGCGTTGCCGCTAGCACGGCATCGATCAAGTGCCCGCGCCCGCCGCCGATATCGGCGATCGTTGCGAACTTGGAGAAGTCGTAGGCTTTGACGATCTCAGGGATCCGTTGGCGCGCGGCTGAGGTCATGGATTCATCGAAGAGCTTGCCGAGCTCCGGATGCTTCGGAAGATAGTCCGCGAAGAAATCGCCTTCGATGAGCTCGCTCCGCGCGGGTTCGCCAGTGCGCATCGTGTGGTCGAAAAGGCCGTACGTGTTCCAGTTGAGTGGCGCGCCCATCATGCGCACCCAAGGCCGCAGTGATCGCGGATGATCCTGGCGCAAAAGCCGGGAGCCGTCGGTATGCGTGAATTTATCGCCTGCCATCGCGAAGATGCCATGAGAGGACATGAGGCGGAGCGCGCGGAACATCGCATCCGGGTTCGTGTTTGTCTTCGCAGCCAGCTCCGCGGCGGTCATCGGCGTGTCGCCCAAAACATCGGCAACGCCGAGCTCGGCGACCACATGAAGCACGCGCGACACAAAATAGGCCGTCGAAAGGTCGACAATATTCGCGGAGGGATTGCGAGGCTCTGTCATGCCGCGACCGCAGCTTCGAGGATGGAGTATTCCGTGTTCGTATCGATTTTGCGCTCGAGGGTGAGCCCCGATGCAGTAAACAAGTCTGCAAATTCGCGCTGCGTGCGTGCTTGCCCGGTGGTCATTGCCATGAGGGCGATATCGCCCAGACGCGACAGATGCGGCTTGGGCTCATCGGGTAGCACTGTCTCGATGATCAGGACCTTCGCGTGACTAGGGGCCGCGCGCCGCACGGCGCCGAGAAGGTCTCTAGCTTGCTCATCCGACCAGTCGTGAATGACGCTCATGAGAAGATAGGCATCGCAAGCCGGCAGCGCATCCTTGAAGAAGTCGCCGGCCTGGAGGCGAATGCGGTTGCTGGCGATTTCTCTAGCCGCATCGATGACCGGTGGAAGATCGAACAAGACGCCGCTCGCACGTGGCGCGACATCGAGCACGGCTCTTAGCAAATGGCCGCGCCCGCCGCCGATATCGCCGATCGTGCTGAAGCGCGAGAAATCATAGGCCCGCGGCACGCCCAGAACATCGTCATGCGCTTTTGCCGTCATCGCCTCGTTGAAAATGCGCGCTTCCTCCGGATGCTGAGCCAGGTAAGCAAAGAGGCCGCCCGGCGCGATCTTCTCGTTCGAGGGCCGGCCGGTCCGCACGGCATATTCAAGCTCGCCGATCGCTGCCCACTGAATCGGCAAGCCCATGAAGCGCACAATGGGGCGCATCGAATGCGGATGATCGGAACGCAGACGCCGCGATTGTTCGTTGTGCAGATAGCGCCCGTTCTCGAACGCAAAGAGTCCGTTGGCCACGAGGAGGCGCATGACGCGCTTGAGGTTATGCGGATCGGCTTTGACGGTGGCGGCGAGCTGCTCGATGGGTTGCGGCTCATCGCCCAGCGCATCGGCAACGCCGAGATCAGCAGCGACATGCACGCAGCGCGACAGCCAGTAGGCGCCGGTCAATTCGGTGAGCTTATCGAGCGCGTTCTGCGCCCCATTGTCATTGGCTTCTGCCACAAGGACCTCGAAAGCGTGCGTCTCGCACGCATGCACGCTACCACGGAAGGAGCCAACCCGAAAATTCCCGCAAGGCGTGAAATTAACTTCCCTTAGTTCCCCAACCGCACCATGCGTTTGGGGTCGGGGCCATGAGAGGGGACGGCGCTCCTCAATGCTTCGGCAGATCGCCCTTTGGCGTCGTCTGTTTGTCGTAGATCGAGTTGTAAAGCAGCGTGCCATAGCCTTTGAGCACTGCCTTGCGCGCTTCGTTGATCGGCTCGTCAGGGATTGCCCGAAGTAACGCTTCATTCCGCGCAATCATGCCAGCCTTGAATTCCGGGTGCGTGTGGATGAAGAGGTCGTTGCGGCGGATGCCGCGCAGCACCCGCTCGCCGATCTCGAGAGGGTCCATGAACAGCGATGCATCAAACACGGGCCGCGGCGGTGGCGAGACGTTCTCTCCGGCGCTTTGATTTTGGTTTGGTGGCGGCGGTGGACGGCGCATTTGCATACCCGGCATCGGCCCACGCAAGGCTTGGGTCGACTGACCGAGATTGGTGCGCACCGGACCGGGCACAAACACCGAGGCGCCGACGCCGTGCGGAGCGAGATCGCTGGCGAGCGCTTCCATCATGCCGGCGACGGCAAACTTGCCCGTGCAATAGGCCGCAACGCCGCCAACCGCCGTCATGCCGCCGGTTGATGAGGTCGTGACGACGTGGCCGCCTTCACCGTGCTTCAAAATACGCGGGACGAAGGTGACGACGCCGTTGATAACGCCGCCGACATTGATACCGATCGAGAAGTCCCAATCGTCGAATGTCATGTCTTGAATGCGCGCACCCGAGCCGACGCCGGCATTGTTCACGAGCACATGCACATTGCCGAAGACGCTCTCGGCTTCATCCGCAGCCTCGGCAAAAGCCTTGCGGTCGCGCACGTCGAGCTTGATCGGATGAACTTGGCGGTTGGTCTGCTTGAAGAAGCTCATCGCTTCGTCGAGCGCATCTTGGCGCGCATCGGCGATGACGACCTTCATGCCGTTCTCGGAAAACACCTTGGCCATGCCAAGGCCCATGCCGGAGGCGCCGCCGGTGATGAATGCTGTTTTGCCTTCGACTTTTTCCATTTCATTTCCCTTCGCGTATCTTCTTTCACCTCTCCCTTGAGGGGAGAGGCCGGATCGCTCGGCGCAGCGCGCCATAGCGATCCGGGAGAAGGTGGGGCAACAAACAAGAGCCTTTAATTCAACCCCTCTCCCTAACCCTCTCCCTCAAGGGGAGAGGGGACAAAATGAATCTATTCGCCTCTTTCGTTGGGTGCGCCGTGGGGCGTCGTCTGCTTGTCGTAGATCGGGTTGTAGGTGAGCGTGCCGAACACCTTCAGCATCTCCGCGCGCGGCACATTTGGCGGCTCATCCGGCACGGCGCGGATGATCGCATCGTTGCGCGCCTTGATGCCTTCGCGGAATTCCGGATGCGACAGAATGAAGAGGTCGTTGCGACGGATGCCACGCAAGACGCGGCGACCGACTTCGATCGGGTCCATAAATTGGCCGGCCTGAACCGTCGGGCGCTGCTGGCCGTTCGGCAAGGGCGGGCGAGCGGCGGAGTAGCCGGTGTTGGAAAGCGATGCGGGCCGTGTCGTTTGTGTCGAAACGCCGAGATTGGTATGAACCGGGCCGGGGCAATAGACGGAACAGCCGATATTGTCGTTCTGCAGGTCGGTCGCGATCGTCTCGGTCAGTCCGAGCACACCATATTTCGCGGTGATGTAGAGGCCCGCTTGGCCGCTCGCGAATACGCCCGACATCGAGGCGTTGTTGACGATGTGGCCGCCTTCACCATGCTTTAGAATGCGCGGGATGAATGTCGTGATGCCGTTGATAACGCCCCATAGGCAGACATTCATGACGAAGTCCCAATCGTCGTAAGTCGCATTCTGCATCGGACCAATGACGCCGACACCGGCATTGTTGACGAGTATGTGGACTTTGCCGAAGTGCTGCTCCGCTTCATCGGCAGCACTTGCCCAATTCTTGCGGTCGGTCACGTCGAGCTTGATCGGATGCACGGGCCGGTTGGTTTGACGGAAGAATCCCATCGCCTCGTCGAGCGCGTCCTGACGGATGTCGGCGATGACCACCTTCATCCCGTTCTCGGAGAAGACCTTCGCCATGCCGAGGCCCATGCCGGAGGCGCCCCCGGTGATGAAGGCAACTTTGCCTTCCACGTCCTTCATGAGATCCTCCCTTTTTGCCCTGATTAATTGTCCGCGAGCCCACACTATTGGCGCGGCGCATTCAAGGGGCAGCCTGTCACATAAGCTTTGCCGCATGTCTTGCCGCGATGCAGCGAACAATGCGCGGCATTGCAAGCCTCGGCAGGCATGAAGTATCGAATATGCAAATCAAGGAGATCGCGCGGGCTCACGCGCGAAGGGGAGGCATTTCATGCGTCGTCATTTTGCGTTGTTGGCGTGCGTGCTGGCATTGGCCGCTTGCGGCAAGAGCGGACAACCGGCCTCTCAGGCGGAAGCGCCTCCCGCCCCTGCAGCCAGTACCGCGGGGCCGGCCGCCGTTAACGAGGCGCGCATTCTGGCCGCCGATAAGGAACCGGGCAACTGGCTCGTCACCGGCGGCACCTATGACGATGCGCACTTCTCGCAGTTGAAGAGCATCAATGCCGACAACGCAAACCAGCTCGGCCTCGCCTGGTATATCGACCTTGACTCGCATCGCGGCCAAGAGGCGACGCCGATCGTCATCGACGGCGTCATGTATTTCTCGACCGCGTGGAGCAGGGTGAAGGCCGTCAATGCCAAGACCGGTGCCATCGTTTGGGAATACGATCCGAAAGTACCGGGCGCTTGGGCGGTTAATGTGTGCTGCGATGTCGTCAATCGTGGTGTTGCGGCTTGGAACGGGAAGATCTATGTCGGCACGCTCGACGGCCGGCTCATCGCTCTTGACGCCAAGACCGGCTCTCCGGTTTGGACCGAACAGACTTTCGACAAAGCTCATCCATATTCGATCACGGGCGCACCGACGATCATCAAGGGCCTCGTGCTGATCGGCAATGGCGGCTCTGAATATGACGCTCGCGGCTATGTGACGGCCTACGATGCCGAGACCGGCAAACAGGTTTGGCGCTTTTTCATGGTACCGGGCAATCCCTCAAAGGGCTTCGAGAACAAAGCCATGGAGATGGCCGCCAAGACCTGGAGCGGCGAATGGTGGAAGCTCGGCGGCGGCGGCTCACCGTGGAATACCATCCATTATGATCCGCAGACGGATCTTGTGTATGTCGGCACGGGCAACGGAACGCCTTGGAACCGCGCCGAGAGAAGCCCCAAAGGCGGCGACAATCTCTTCCTCGCCTCGATCGTCGCGCTCAAGGCCGAGACCGGCGAATATGTGTGGCACTATCAAACTGTGCCTGGCGACGATTGGGACTTTGATTCAACGCAAGGCATCATCAGCGCAGATCTCACGATCAACGGCGCCTCGCGTCACGTGATCATGCAGGCGCCAAAGAATGGTTTCTTCTATGTGCTCGACGCTAAGACCGGCGAGCTGATCTCAGCAAAAGACTATGCACCGACCAATTGGGCGACCGGCATCGATGTGAAGACCGGCCGGCCAATCGAAAACCCCGCAGCGCGCGACATGGAAAAGGGCAAGGAATTCGTCGGCAAGCTCGGCCCGAATGGCGGCCACACTTGGCAGGCTTGGTCATACAGCCCGATCACGGGCCTTGTTTACATTCCGGAACAGCAGGGCGACTTCCCCTACAAGGGCGACAAAGATTTCGAGCCGACGACCAAGGGGGTGAATCTCGGCCTGGATCCCCTCGGCGATGATGCACCTCTTGATCCAAAAGGCATCAAAGAAGCGACGGCTTCCTGGGAAGGATCGTTGCTCGCCTGGGATCCGGTGAAACAGGAGGCGCGCTGGCGTGCGCCGCATGACGGGCCGTGGAACGGCGGCATCCTGTCGACGGCTGGAAACATTGTCGTGCAGGGCGTTTCAAGCGGCAATGTCGAGGTCTATCGCGCCGATACGGGCGAGAAGCTTTGGTCGTTCTTTGCGCAGACGGGCGTGATGGGTGGACCGATGAGCTACGAGGTTAATGGCGAGCAATATATTGCTGTGCTCGCGGGGTGGGGCGGCGCGCACCCGCTCGTTGGCGGCGCGATGACGAAGTCGCATAATGCGGCGTGGCACAACATCAGCCGTCTTCTCGTGTTCAAGCTCGGTGCAACGGCACAGCTGCCGCCGATGCCGGATTTCCCGCAAGCCAAGCTCGATCCGCCGCCGATGCCGACAGTCAACAAGGCGGCGATCGAGCATGGCAAGCGGCTGTTCCAGATTCATTGCTATGCGTGCCATGGATCTTCGGCGACGAGCGGCGGGCTGGTGCCGGATTTGCGTTACAGCGGCCGGCTTAAGGACGACGCCTGGTACACGATCGTGCTCGAGGGCGCGCTCGAGGAGCAGGGCATGGTCAATTTCAGCAGCGTGCTGAGCCATCAAGACGCGACCGACATCCGCAATTACGTGATCAAGCGCGCTTACGACACGCTTGCGGTACAAAAGGCGGCAGCTGGCAAACAGCAATAGCTGAGACCCTCTCCCTTCAGGGAGAGGGCAGGGTGAGGGTACTGAGGTTGCAATCCACCCTCACCCGAACGGCTTCGCCGTTCGACCTCTCCCTCAAGGGAGAGGTGAGGAC
>JBAQHC010000196.1:0-5511 GCA_049288095.1 Alphaproteobacteria bacterium
TTTCGGGGTGGGGGATTCAGTGCCAACCCCCACCCGAAATGCTGCGCATTTCGGCCTCCCCGCAAGGGGGAGGCTGTTGAGCGAATCGTCGCGATGACCGTTGAAGCGGTGCGCAATGTTGTCCGTCGTTATGCCGTGCCTCAAGCAAGTCAGGCGCATGGCTCAACTCTTCAGCGGCTTGCGCATCTTGATGTGCGGAACGGAAATCTTCTCGAACACATCGCCATAAGCTTCATACCCGCAGCGCTCATAGAACCCGCGGGCAACAAGGCGTGCATGGGTTTCGATCCGCGACGCGGCGTTATCGCGCGCCCAATTCTCGGCAAAGCTCAAGAGGCGCGCGCCGATGTTCTGGCGCTGCAGGCGCGGCGACACCGCCATTTGGCGCAGACGCATGACGCCATCGCCTTGGCGGTAAAGCCCCGCGCAACCAACAACCTCGCCATCAAGCACGGCGGCGAAGTGAACGCCTTCCTTGTCGCGCTCGATGTCGCTCGCGCTTAAGGCGCGGCCCAAGGGCCTGCGCAAAACCTCATCGCGAAGTCGCTGCTCGCTCCGATGAAGCTCCGACCCAACTTCGATGATTTTGAATTCGATCATGTCACGCGCCCGCCGCGATCCCATCATAGGCCCGCCGCAATCGACTCATTGTATAAATCACCTCCCCCTTGCGGGGAGGTCGGAGCGCGTAAGCGCTCCGGGTGGGGGTGGCGGAGTTACACGCCGGAAGAGTCTTTGTTCAACCCCCACCCTATCCCTCCCCACAAGGGGGAGGGAATTGCTCGCGATGCGGGAGGAAGCAATGAACAAATCGTCTTCGACCTATGATGTCGTCATCGTCGGCGCGAGCTTTGCCGGCCTCGTCTGTGCACGGACGGCCGCGATGCGCGGCCTCAAGGCCATTGTCATCGAGCGCAAGGAAGAGCCGGGCGCGCGCGTTGCGACCACCGGCATTCTCGTCAAAGAAGCCGTCGATGAGCTCGACCTGCCGGTTCAGCTCACGCACAAGGTGCGTGGCGTCCGACTTTATTCGCCGCGGCTTCAATCGATCGATCTCAAGGCGCCGGGCTATTATTTCCTCTCGACGGACACGCCGAACCTTTTACGTTGGCTGGCGGACGAAGCGCAGCGTGCCGGGGCGCGCGTCGCTTGCGGCGTGCGCTTCAAAGGCGCCTCGCGCGACGGCGGCTATCTCTCGCTCAAAGATCACCGAATCAAAACGCGTTACCTTGTCGGCGCGGACGGCGCGAAGAGCCGTGTTGCCGAGGAATTCGGCCTCGGGCGCAACAGCCGCTTTCTTGTCGGGCTCGAAGCCGAATATGACGGGCTCAATATCGCGGGCGACGTGCTCCACTGCTTCATCGACAAGAAGCTCGCGCCCGGTTATCTCGGCTGGGCCGTGCCGGGCGTCGGCGTGACGCAAATCGGCCTTGCGGTTTCCGAGCATGAAAAGCCGGACCTCAAAGCCTTCGAGCAAAAGATTTCTGCCTTGCTCGGGCTTACTCAGGGCCGCGTGGCCGCGCGGCGTTCAGGCCTTATCCCTGCGGGCGGTCTCGTTCGTCCCTTCTCGGCGCAGCAAGTGTTGCTCGTCGGCGATGCGGCCGGCCTCGTCTCGCCTTTGACCGGCGGCGGCATCCGGCTCGCCTTCCATTATGGCCGGCGCGCCGGCCAGGCCATCGCGGATTATTTGCTCGACGGCGGCGGCGAGCCCGGCGCGGTGATGGCACGCGAATATCCGCACTTTGCGCTCAAAGGAATTATGCGGACGCTGATGAATTTCGCGCCGCCTAACTGGATGATCGATCACTTGCTCTTTACCGCACCGGTCCGGGCGCTGGCACAGGAGCTTTACTTCCATCGCCGCAATGTTCCAGGCGAGCCCTGGCACGAACCCGGCACAACCCCACAAGCGCGACTCAATCCGAAAACACGGACCTTGAGCTTCCTATCGGTCTGATTGCGCTCAAGCGGCCTGGATCGCGCCAAGGAACTCCGCCACCACTGTCTTTAGGTTTTCGGATTCCTTGGACAGATTGCCGGCGGCATCAAGTAGCTGGTTCGAAGCCTTCCCCGAGTCCTCGGCCACGTGGGAAACGATCGCGATATCGGCGCTGACTTCTTGTGTGCGCTTTGCGGCCTGCTGAACGTTGCTCAACATGTCTTGGGTGACAGCTGTCTGCTCGTAGACTGCTTGCGCAATCATGCTTGCGATATCGCTCGTCTCCTTAATCGCGCCCCGAATGCCATTGATGGCGGAAACCGTCTCTGTTGTTGCCGTTTTCATGGCGGCGATTTGCGCGCCGATATCACGGGTTGCCAGGGCCGTCTGGTTCGCGAGCGCCTTCACTTCGGCCGCGACCACCGCGAAGCCCTTGCCGGCCTCCCCCGCGCGCGAAGCCTCGATCGTTGCATTCAGCGCGAGCAGGTTGGTTTGGCTGGCGATTTCGTCGATCAGCCCGATGACGTCGTCGATCTTCCGCGACGCATCGATTAGCCTCTGCACCTTTTGCGTTGTTTGTTCGGCCTGATCTACGGCCTTGCCCGAAAGGTCGGCCGAGCGCTGAATCTGGCGGCTGACTTCGTTGATCGACCCGGAGAATTGCTCCGTTGCGGTGGCGACGCCCTTGACGTTCGCGGAGGTCCGCTCGGATGCCTTGGTAACGGCCGCGGCCTTTATGCTGGTTTCTCCCGCAGTTTTGGCCATGTCGAAGGCAGTGCGCTCGAGCTCCACGGAAGCGGCCGAGAACTTGCCGAGAACCGCGTGCACGCCACTCTGGAAGCGCTCGACAAGCTCGGCAAGTGATCGAGTGCGTTGCTCCTGATGTGCGAGATGCTTGTCACGCTGCACGCTCAAATCGCGAGCAGCTTTCATGCTTTCCCTGAACACGCGCACTGAGGCAGCCATCGCGCCAATCTCGTCCGTCCGTCCTTGGTCGGGAATCCAAGTGTTCAAATCGCCCGCGGCCAATTCGCCCATAGCCTTCGTCATGGTTCGCAGCGGGCGAATGATCTTAGCGATCATCATCGAAACCAGCGCGATCGTTCCGGCGCCAACGGCGATAATCAATGCAAGACCAATGAAGAGAACCGTGTCGGTCGTCATGCGGTGAAGCCGTCCGATCTCGGCCGAAAGGTGACTCGCATAGGGGTCGCGCAGATCGTCGCCCCACGCATCGGCCTTGCGCCGAAGGTCTGCCGCCTCTCCAAGCGAGACCGAGAGCGCTGAGACATGGTCACCTTGCTGTTCCGATGAAAAGATCAGCCCGGCAGCCTTCTCATAACCGGTGATTGCCGCCGAGATCTCCTGCGCGAGGTTTCTTTCTCGCGAATTTTCGGCCAAGTCCGTGAGTTCAGTGACCGCTTGCTTTGCATTGTCAAGCTCACCGGACCAAGCGTTACGCAAGGCGTCCTGATTGCGCGACGGCTCGAGCAGAATGCGCTTCTCTTTGTCTGCTGCCGAGTACAATGCCTCCTGGACGACAAGAATGTCGATTAAGGCCCTAGAGTCACGCCGCGCGATGCGGTCGACATCGTGCCCAAGCCGGTTCAACAAGAACGTACTCAGCAAAATCACCGCGAGAGCTCCGGCGATGAACAAGGCGGCCGGAACCACGATTTTGCCAAGCAAGCTCTGACTGAGAAATGCGCTGCGCAATGTTGCCCCTGCTCCTGCGCTGATCACGTGCTGCCGTGTAGCTCTTGCTGCTTTACACGAGAGAACCTGCAATTTGATTTCTTTTGAGTAACGGGCAAAAGCTTGCACGCATTTTCGCTCGCTCACTGCACACTTGAATCATTGCGAAGCGCGGTCGTGACGCTGCAGCTCTTGCGTTTTGTACGTAGTCTTACGGAGTGAGCGCTGAGCGCAGGCTAGTGGCACCCGCAGCCGGCGCCGTGAAACACGTGCGCGAGCGCTCTGGCGCTTTCGTCCTTCGTAGCGGCGAAATCATTCGCTGCAGCTGAAGCAAGGCTTGGCGATGCCATCATGTCGAGCGCGGTGAGCGCGAGCATCTTTGCGCCATCGAGCACGGCTTTGTCAGCCTCCGGCAAAACTGCAAAACGCGCGAATTCCGGGTTATGGATGATCACGCCTTCGGGCGCGATCTTGAGCAACGGATGAATCGAAGGAACGCGATGGCTGATATTGCCCATGTCGGTGGAGCCGGCCATGCCAGACGGCAATTGCTCGAGCGGCGTTAGCGGACGGCCGAGCGATTCCGCATTTGCCTTATAGGCATTGGCGAGCGGCCAATTGGTTTTCATGTCGATGTAATCGACATCGCCCCATTTGGTTTCAAGCCGCGTGCCTGTTGCGAGGGCAGCAGCTTCGAAACAGGCTTGCACACGCTGTTTCAAAGGCGCGAGATCATGCGCGTCCGCCGCACGGACATAGAATGTGCAAGACGCAAGATGCGGCACGATATTCGCCGCATCCCCGCCCTTGGTGATGATGCCGTGCAAGCGCTCGCTTTGCTTGATGTGTTGCCTGAGCGCGCCGACCGCCTGATACGCGAGCACGACGCCGTCAAGCGCATTCAAGCCGAGATGCGGCATCGCTGAAGCATGCGCCGCCTTGCCGTGAAAAATCGCGTCGACATGTGCAACGGCCAAGCACGGCATCGTCGCCACTTCGAGATGCGCGGGATGGACCATCATCGCGGCGTCGACTTTCTCGAACGCGCCGGCGCGCGCCATGTACTCCTTGCCGCCGCCGCCCTCCTCCGCCGGCGTGCCAAGATAGCGCACGCTGCCGGGAAGCGATTTGAGCTTGGAGAGCGCAAGCGCCGCGCCGAGCCCCGCCGATGCGATGACATTGTGGCCACAAGCGTGGCCGATGCCCGGAAGCGCATCGTATTCGGAGAGAATGGCAACGCGCGGCCCCGCGCCGCCAAACTCTGCAACATATGCCGTCTCGACACCGAAAGCGCCGCGCTGCGGCTTGAGGCCATGGCGGTCGAGCGCCGCACAAAGCCGTGCTTGCGCCTTGAACTCCTCAAAGCCCAGCTCAGGCTCGCCGTGAATGCCATGCGAGACGGCGAGGAGCTCTTCGGCCATCGCATCGACGGCTGCGATGACATCGCGCCTGGCTTGCTGAAGATCCATCGCCGTTACCTTAAAGACTCGTGCCGCGCGCCTCCGCCGGCGTGAGGGCCTTGATCGCCAGTGCATGAAGCCCCGCGGCCAGTTCCTCACCGAGCAGCTCGTTGACCATGCGGTGGCGTTCGACGCGGCCTTTACCCTCGAACGCCTTGGATACGATCGTCACCTTGAAATGCGTGTCCGACCCTGCGCCGGCATGGCCGTGATGGCGATGCGACTCGTTTTCCACAATTAGGGAGTCCGGCGCAAACGCCGCTTGCAATTTATTGCGAATGGAAGCTTCGCGATCCATTTTTCCTCTCCAAGCGCCACCCTTGCAAGATAGCAAAGGGACGCGCCCGTCAAGCGCTAGGTTTTCTTGTTTTGTTAGGCGACGCTCCCCATACTTTACCGTTGCGCATGAGTGAGAGC
>JBAQHC010000197.1:0-1627 GCA_049288095.1 Alphaproteobacteria bacterium
CAACAACCACGACCTCGATGACGGGTTGCGAGCCGGTCTCTTCTCCATCGATGATTTGAGAGCCCTCCCGCTCGTCGGCGAAGTTATCGGCCAAGTTGAAACCCGTTATCCGGGATTGGAGCGCAAGCGTCTGATTCAAGAGACGATTCGGCGCCTGATCACGCACTGGATCGATGATGTCTACGGTGAAACGCAGCGCCGGGTCGCGCGTCACAAGCCCAAAAGTGCAGATGACGTGCGCCATGCCGGCGAGTTCATCGTGGCGTTCTCGCCCGAGATGCGCAGCCACGTTCAGGCCTTACGGCAGTTTCTTTTCGCCAATATGTACCGGCATTTCGAGGTCAATCGGTCGATGACCAAAGCCAAGCGCATCGTCAGCGATTTGTTCGGCTTGTTCCTGTCCGCCCCTCAAACCTTGCCGACGGACTGGGCGCGGGCCTGCGAGAAGCTTGATGAGCGGGGCAGCGCGCGCGTCGTGTGCGATTACATCGCCGGAATGACCGATCGATTCGCGCTCCAAGAGCACAAGAGATTGTTCGATCTCTCGGCCGGTATCTGAATTTTGTGAGTTGATCGAAGGGCTTCCGTTTTGCGGTTGCTCCAATCTGTGTTCGTCGCTAGTTGTTGGGGCCGATCCGCGGGCGACCAAATCGGGGGGCGGGTATTTGCTAGTGTGGCCGAGCTTTCGCGCCACAAGGAGGTCCGTCATGGCATCCACCAGCACTGAGCGCGATGACATGCCCGAGGAGCCCGAGACCTACGACGCCACCGAAGTTGACGAGAACAAGTGGGGCGCCTTGCGCATGATCGGCCTGTTGGCGCTGATCGCCGCGTTCGCCGGGTTTGTTTATCTCGCTTACATGCAGGGTGTGCGCAATGGCGCAGTCGGTGCGCCGCCGCCGGTGATCACGGCAGAGGGTGGCCCCTACAAGGTCGCGCCGCAGAATCCAGGCGGGCAGAGCTTCGCCAATAAGGACAAGATGATCTTCGACCGGGTCGAGGGCTCCTCGCCAAACGAGGAAAAGTCCGCGAGTGCGACGCCGCCTGCGAGCTCGGCCTCCGGCGACGACATGGTCTCGCATAAGGCCGCGCCGCTGGTGGTGGCCGATAGCTCGCCCATGGCCGCAAAGCCGATGACGGTAACGCCTGCGCCGGCACCTGTTGTGACCGCTTCCGCACCGACGGCCTTAGCTCCGGCACCGACCCAAGACCACGCGGACGGGATCGCGGCGGCGATCGAGAAGGCTGACTCGCAGGTTCCGCAAAGCGCGGCCACAAACGACCTGACGCCCAAGGTTACGCCGCCGGCTGCGACGGCGAAAGTTGAGCCGGTTGAGACTCCAAAGCCCACGCTGACGGCCGCACCACCCGCCGAGACCAAGGTGGCGACAGCTGAGACCAAGGTGGCAACAGCTGAGACCAAGGTGGCAACAGCCGAACCCCCATCGGCCGCTGCTGCAGCGGGTGCGGCGGGCGCCTATGCCGTGCAGATCGCTTCCTACAAGGACATGCCTTCAGCACAGGATGCGTGGAAGAAGTTCAGCGCAAAATTCACTGATGTCGTCGGCTCGCAGGGGCCGGACTATCAGAGCGCTGATGTTCCCGGCAAAGGCACTTAGTACCGCCT
>JBAQHC010000198.1:0-1589 GCA_049288095.1 Alphaproteobacteria bacterium
ACACGATAAGGCGCCACGGCAAGGAAATCCAGACGCAGCGCCTCAAATCCGTGACCGTGGAGACAGACGATTATAAGAAGATAGATTCCGGCATGGGAAAGTGCTCAGAATGGATGCTTGGCCATGACAGGTCGAAAGAATTGACGGTAAACCGCCCTGACCCAAAAGAAATCGAGGAAGACATAGCTAAAATCGAAAAATACCGCACTGAGCTGAATAAAAGGAATGAGGCTTTGCGCAAACAGCGCGAGAAAGAACTCAAGCCGCAGGCATCCGCCATGGGATAAAGCGGCGAGTTAAGGAGTCAAACATGTATGGGGTGCCGCACGACTCGGATCTCAGCCCATTTCAGGGCGCAGAGCTGACCACGATCTGTCTTGGCATATTTCAAGTGCAGTTCTCTTTTCATCCCGATCGGGAAATCCTAGTCGCATGCCGCTGGGAATTACGGAACGCTGATGGAACCATTCGAGACTACGTTCATCCTGTTTGTGGACATGCTGGGCTTTGGGGCTCTCGTCGAGAGGGAGGGTAACGAGCTCAACGAACTTAATCCAATCTTTACCGGCGTTGAACTATATTCGCCATCCCCTGCGGAAAGCTTGCTTGGATACCGCTTTATCAATTTTCATCGTTGCCTCAACCAGGCTCGCGTGCGCCTCCAGGAGATGGGCTCGGGTACCGCGATTGTTTTTTCCGACTCGGCATTTTTCCGAATAGAGAGGCTCGATAATGCGATTCACCTCGCGCGCACGCTGATGTTTGAACTCGTAACCAGTGAGACGCCTGTCCGAATGGGTCTTGCCCGCGGCTCGTACCGTATGTTGCGGTTTCTCACAGACTCGTCCGCTCATGTGTCCTTTCACATGTCGCAGTTCCTGGGAACCGCAATCGTCCGTGCGTACCAGACCGAACAGTGCGGCGTCACAGGCCTGAGAGTCCTGCTGCATCCAGACCTGGAGCCTTGGCTGGATAAGAAGGCCTTGCGAATCGTTCCTGTGAAACCCAGCGAGAAGATGCGGCTGAATGTCCAGTCTGAAGTCAACTACTTAGACGCAACAGACAATCGTTTGGGTCAAGATTTCGACGATTGCATCGCGTTTGACTGCTTGCAAAGTATGATGGGCGTCACGGACGAACCACTTCAATACCATTACGTCGAGACGTTCAATGCCTGGAACATAATGCGTGAACAGCTCGACCGTGCTCCGTATCCATGGGAAAAGTTCTTGGACCGTGACGAATACGACTACATTCATGGAATTCGTGAGCGACCTTCGGCAAGTTAATTACGGTACGGGACCAATCATCTCTGTTTGTGAAAGCGACGGGCTTTCTTGTCCTCAAGGAATCCTTATTCCCTCGATCTCTGATGCCCTAAGCGGTGGATCAAAGAGCTCGCAATCCACCTCGATGCCGGGTGGAACCCTGATATGCTTTAACTCTGTGAATGAGATGAATCCCCACTCTGCGAATGCAGGGTTGCCGATGATGGCATACCCCCATCGGAAATCATCATCCCCTAATGTTATATAAGTCCAATGCTTTGTGAAAGCAACAACTGAATGGAACCTGGCGGAACTTCCCCT
>JBAQHC010000199.1:0-5109 GCA_049288095.1 Alphaproteobacteria bacterium
GCAGCCGAGCGTGCGGAAGCGCACCATCTTCATCATCGGCTTCTCACCGGGCTTGAGCGGCATGCGCGCGTCATCGACCATGATGAGCGAGCCATTGCGCTCAACCACCGGCCGCAGCGCTGAAAAATAGAGCGGTACGATCGGTATCTTTTCGAGATAGATGTATTGCCAGATGTCGAGCTCGGTCCAATTCGACAGAGGAAACACTCTGATCGACTCGCCCTTCTTGATCTTGGCGTTATAGAGCCGCCACAGCTCGGGCCGCTGGTTTTTCGGGTCCCAGCGATGCTGCGCCGAGCGGAAGGAGAAAATGCGCTCCTTCGCGCGGCTTTTTTCTTCGTCACGGCGCGCGCCACCGAACGCAGCGTCAAAGCCATATTTATCGAGCGCCTGCTTGAGCCCTTCGGTCTTCCACATATCCGTGTGCAAGGGGCCATGATCGAACGGGTTGATGCCCTTCGCTTCGGCCTCGGGGTTCTTGTAGACGATGAGCTGCATGCCGAGCTCTTTGGCCATGCGCGCGCGCATTTCATACATCGCCTTGAACTTCCAGGTCGTATCGACGTGGAGCAGCGGGAATGGCGGTGGTGCCGGATAGAAGGCCTTGGAGGCCAGGCGCAGCATCACCGATGAGTCCTTGCCGATCGAATAGAGCATCACCGGCTTTTCACACTCGGCAACGACCTCGCGCATGATGTGGATGCTCTCCGCCTCGAGGCGCTTCAAATGCGTAAGCCTCGCTGGCGAGATGAGGTTGGCGGTGTGGGCGTTGTCGTTCGGCATATCGCTGGCATTATTCCGGCACTGAAGGCCCTTGAGGTAGGGGCTCAGGGGCGGGCTTGGCAAGCCCCGGTGGCGCCCTGCTGTGGCTGCGGCTACGGCGGCTCAGGCCCCGAGCCCGGCCTTGAGCGCAGCGGCAGCTTCCTTGACCGCGGCGCGGCCCTCCTCAATCACGGCGGTCATATTGGCAAAGCCGTGCATCAGCCCTGAATATTCCTTGTAGGTGACCGGCACCTCGGCGTCGCGCAGCTTTTCGGCGTAGGCACGGCCCTCGTCCCGTAGGGGGTCGTAGCCGGCGGTCATGATATGCGCGGGCGGCAGGTGCTTGTGCGAGGCCGCCCGCAAAGGCGACATCCGATAGTCCTTATAGTCGTCAGGCGAGTTCGCATAGCTGTGGGTGAACCAGGCCAGCGTCACCTCATCGAGGAAATAGCCGCTGGCAAAGGCCTCGCGCGAGTAGCTTGCTTCCAGAAAATCGAGCCACGGATAGATCAGAAGCTGAAATGTGATGCGCGTCTGGCCTTCATCGCGCGCGAGGATGCTCACCACAGCAGCGAGATTGCCGCCAGCGGAATCGCCGCCCACGGCAATCCGGTTGGGGTCGATGCCGAGATCCATCGCATTGGCCTCGGTCCATTTGAGCGCCGCAAAGGCGTCTTCGACCGCAGCGGGGAACTTTGCTTCAGGCGCCAAACGGTAGTCGACCGCAATCACTTTGACGCCCGCGTCATTGGCGAGCGCGCGGCACAGCGCATCATGGCTGTCGAGATTGCCGATCACGAAGCCGCCGCCGTGATAAAAGAGAAGGCAAGGCAGTGCGGCGCCGCCCGCCGCAATCGGTGTGTAGATGCGCGCCGGAATGTCGCCCGCGGGGCCCGGGATCATCCGATCTTCCGTGCGGCCAATCGGCAGGCCTTGCTGATCGAGCGACTGAAGCATTTGAACCGCGCCGGCGCGCGCTTCAGCAATCGGCAGCTCGAAAAGCTTTGGCGCATTCGCCGCCGCCATTTGATCGAGCAGTGCCTTGGCCTGCGGATTAAGTGTCATTCGCCCGCCTCGTGGATCGCCGGAGGGCAATCTGAGCGTGCCTCAAAGCGAATAGCAAGCGTGCGAAAAGGGCTAGTGAACCGTCGGCTTTTGATCGATTGCGATCCGGCCCTCGAGCATATCGTGCACGACCGAACGCAGGGCGCGCCAGGCGTCGGCGCTCTTGATGGCGTTCTTGGCGTCGAGCTCTTCGACCGCGCAATTCGCGAGATAGAGCGCCTTCCGGCCGTGATTTTCGACCATGAAAACGGCGAGCGCATGAATGTCGTGAGCGGTGATGTTGGCCATTCTCGGCTCCTTCGATGACGAGGCCCGAGGTGCAAGCACTAAGCCAGATCAAAAGCCGCGGATTTCCTGAAGAATTCTTTAGCGCCCGGCAGGTTTTGCCGGGTCAGAACCGCTTGAGCGAGAAGAATTTCACATCGACCTCCTGTCTGCGATCGAGCGCGAAATTGGCAAGCGCCTCGCCCAACACCGGCGCGAATTTGAAGCCATGCCCCGAGAGCCCGGCGAGGAAATAAACGCCACGCATAAATGGATGACGGTCGAGAATGAAATGCTCGTCCGGCGAAAGCATATACATGCAGGCTTTTGATCGCATGCGCGGGCCAAGCGCGGGGACATAACGGCGCACTAGATCGCCAACATGCGAGAACTCCGCGGCGCTGATCTCACGGCCAACGAGCGAGGGATCGCGAATGGGCATGCCGAAGTGATGCTGCGCGAGCTTCACCGCGCCGCCAGCGCGTGGAAAACCGTAGAGCACGACGTCATCGCGCGGCGAAACAACGAAAGGCGAAAAGCCATTCGCGAGATCAAAGCGATCACTGGCCTCATACCAATGAAGCACGCGCTGCTCGAGCCGAAGCTTGCGCAAGAACGGCAAGTGCCGCCGCGACCAGACGCCGAGGCAAAGAATCACGCGATCGCCGGAGAAGCCGCCGCGGCTCGTCCGCACGCGGATCGCGCTACCGTCGCGCTCGAAACTCACGAGATGCGCGCGCGTCTTCACGCTCGCACCATGGCGCCGTGCGTCTTTCAGGAACGCCGCGACCGATGGCTCCGCTGCAAGGAACCCGGCGTCGGGCTCGAAAATTCTGAGCCAGCCCTCCGGCACGTCGAACAACGGGGCCTTTGCCTCGCCAAGCGCAATCCCATGGCGGTGCGCGGAGTCTTGCAAACCGATCAGCCACTCGGTGTCAGGCGCGCCGAAATAGGCAACGCCGGACTGGTTGAAGAGGTTTTCGCCAGTACGCCGCTCGAGCGCGCGCCAAAGCTCGATCGAGCGCTGCGCCATCGGCACATAGGCCGCGCCTTCCGCATAGGCAACGCGCAAGAGCCGCGTCTCGCCATGCGAGCTGCCGCGGTCATGCGGCGGCGCGAATTGATCAAGGCCGAGAACGCGCGCGCCGGAGCGCGCAAGGCAGCTTAGTGCCGAGGCGCCCATGACGCCGAGGCCGACGACAATGACGTCGTATTTCATCCAACCAGCTCGACCGGCGCGCCGATGGCAATGTCGCCGGGCGCAATAACGCTGCAGCAAACGCCGCCGCGCCAATGGGGCTTGAGCACCGCGCGCAACCCCGCCGCGGCCTTTTCCATCCGGCTACACGGCGCCGTCTCTTCGACGACTTCGAGCACAAGAGTTCCAATCGCAAACCGCGCGCCGACTTGTTGGGGCAGCCTCACGCCCTCTGTGAGCAAATTCGCGCGCCGCGTGGTCCACGGCAAATCGCGGCCAAGATCTTTGCAAGCAGCGTCCCATGCTTCACGGGCGATCACCGTGACTTTGCGCAACTTCTCGGTGCGGCCACGAAAATCGCCTTCAACGCCTGCCTCCGCCGAGACATACGCGCGCGAAATCATTTCAGGCTCGGCACCAATTTCGGATTTACGCGCAATCCCGATCAATCGCCCCGTCATCTGATCCCTCAATTCGCTGCGGGCGGCATCGGCGGCACGAGCAACTCAGGGTCGACATGCGCGCCAAGCCAGAACATGCCCCAATGTACATGATGCGCAGTCGCGCGGCCCGTGTGGCCGACAAGTCCGATCTCCTCGCCCTGCTTCAAGAGCTGGCCGACATGTGCCTCGACCTTGCTCATATGCATCAAATAGCTGATGAGGCCGTGGCCATGATCGATGAACACGAGGCCGCCCTCGAAATACATGTCGGGCTCGGCAAGGGTGACGATGCCGCCGGCCGGCGCATGAATTGGCGCGCCCTCAGGCGCCGCAACATCAACGCCATAATGCGGCGCGCGCGGCTCGCCGTTCAAAATGCGCTGACTGCCAAACACGCCAGAGATGGGGCCGGCGGCGGGCCAAATGAAATTCTCGGCGAACCATGAGCCTTGGGTATCGGGCTTGCGCGCCGCGGCTTTCTCGACGGCCTCGCGCTTAATGCGGTCCATTTCTTCCGGCGGCGGCGTTACCACCTTTTCGGGCAAGCCGCTGATGCGCTGAATGTCGTAGGTGCGCGCGGCAATCGTAAGCTTGCGATCCTCCTCATCTCCGTCCGGCCAGGTGACAGCGAGCGTGGCATCACCCGTGGCATCACGATCAAAGCCGAATACGAACCGGCCCTCATCGTCGACCATCAAGGACTTGCCATCGAGCGAGGCCTTTGCACCGGGCGCCGCCATGCCTCGGACGACCGAGCCTTGCTCGATCACCCCTTCAAGTTTAAGAGCGGGGTGCGCGGCTGCAACGCAGGCCGTCAGCGCAAAGCCGAGAAAGGCCGCGATCGCCCCCCGCGCGCCTCTCATGTGCCGCTCTTGGGTTTCACTTCCGAGGCCCGCTTGGTCGCGATCTCGGCCGAGGCATAAGCCTCCTGCAGATCGGCATTCCAATAGCGCAGCTCTTCGAGCGGGATGATCCTGCCGCTCACCGCGCAAATCACATGCGTGCCGAGCTTGACGATCTGAAAATCGCCGGACAGGTAACGCAGCTCCGCTGGCCGCTCCGGTCCTTTGGTTCTATCGAGCATTTGACGCCCTCGCCTTCACTGCCATCCAGCTCACCAAATAAGATTTTCGAAAAACAAACCCCATGCACAGTAGCGCCAATGCACGCGGTGCGCGAAACCTCCCGCTAGAACAAGCGCCCCTGACGCGGCGGATCTTGGGCTGGCTTCTCCGTGACCTCCTTGGGCGGCGCTTGCTTTGCGGCTGCTGCAGCGGGCTTCGCCGCGCCGACAACCCGCGCGCCGACCTCATCGCCACCTTTGAACCTAATCGAGACCGTACCCGCCTTCACAGCGGATGCACTATCGCGCAGGAG
>JBAQHC010000200.1:0-1697 GCA_049288095.1 Alphaproteobacteria bacterium
GCGTTGGTCAACACGCGGCCCTTGAGCACAACGATTCGCTCTTCGCCATCATTGGCACGGCGTATGCGGAATTCTTCGTTTCGATAGACCCTATAGTCAGCTTTGGGCCCGAAACTCTTGAGAAAACGGGCGCGATCATCGGGGTGGACGAGGCTTATGAGCAGATCAAGGCTCGGCTCTGTGGCCGCATCGAGGCCGAGAAGCGCCTTGAATTGGTCGGACCAAATGTCATGCTCTGTATAGACGTCGACATCGTAAGTCCCAAGTCCGGCAGCTTCGGCCGCTAGAGTCCAGCGCGCCTCGCTTTCGCGCAGCTCTTCCTCGCGGCGGTTCTGGGCGAGGGCGAGGCGGACGAGCTTGGAGGCGGGTTCTAGCCAACCCCAATCGCCCGCAGTCGGGGCTCTCGGCTCGCGGTAATACATGGCGATCGTGCCGAGCACGAGCCCGTCGCTGCGAATGATCGGCATCGACCAGCATGCGCGCAATCCGAACGAAAGTGTAAATTCGCGCGGCGCGGCCCAAAGCGGATCGGTCGCAATGTCGGTGACGATCACCGGCTCTTTGCGGTAGGCGGCAGTGCCGCAGGATCCCGCACAAGGTCCGATCTCGATGCCGTTCATTGCATCGCGATATTGTTCGGGAAGGCTCGGAGCGGCGGCAGGCCGCAGGTGCTGTCCATCGCGCTGAAGCAGGAGAATGGAACATAGAGCCGGCGGCGCGATGCGCTCAATGAGCAGCGCAATTTCGGTCAATGTCTCCCGCAGGCCGGCGCCATCGGCCATGTTGTCGATGATGTTGCCTTGAGCTTCGATAAGGGCGAGCAGCGAGATCGCGCTTTCGCTGTTGAGCGTTGGCGCGTCGGCGCTCCTTGGCAGGCGCAGCCTCGATAGATTGCCGCTGGCCGGCATGGCTCGTCTCTTTTTCTACCTATACGGAAGGGTATGAGGGCGGCGGTCAATGACGGCTTAAGGCGCTTCAAGTTTCGCGCGTATCTTGGTTTGTGAGCGTCAAACCGGATGCACCAGCCCTGCCTCTTAATCGTGCGTTAACGTGGAGCACTTGGAACGGAGTGGCATGGGCTCTCGCGAGTGCGGTGGGATTGGCCTTAATGGCCCGCTGATCCATAATCGAACAACAACAAGAATGGGAGGGCCGAATGGACGGGCCAAACTCAGATCGAAGGCCAGCAGTCGTCGAGGCTGAGGTCATCTACCAAGCGCGGATGGATCACCCCGCGACCTTCTATCTCGGTGGAGAGGAGGGGGATAAGGACGACGTCGTCAATGATGTGCGCATCGTCCCGATCCACAACGTCCGGGGGGAACAACTCTCCTATGACCGGGAAGGTTTCGCGATCTTTCCTCACAAGACGTCGGTCACTGACTTTCGCGATCCCGATCAGGTTTTGCGCATCTATCGGCCCGAGCTCGAAGAGTTCGTACGCGCCGTGACGGGCGCGTCGAAGGTCGCCGTGTGGCGTGGCGGTGCGCTTCGCCTCGCGCCGCGGTCCAAGGATTTCGGCGCCGCAGGCACGACCTATCCGTCGCCGACAATTCATGGCGACTACACTGAGAATTCCGCACCCGGTGTCGTTACCGGCTTAGTTGGCGCGGAAGAGGCTAAGACGCGGCTCAAGAAGCGATATGCGATTTTTAGCCTCTGGCGCGCGTTCTCCGAGCCACCGCAGGATGTGCCGC
>JBAQHC010000201.1:0-2789 GCA_049288095.1 Alphaproteobacteria bacterium
TGGCCAAGAACCTTCAAGACTCCGGCATCAAAGACATCGCGGCTTGGGACCTTGCGTTCGCTGATCCATCGAGCAAGCAAACCGCCGTAGCCAAGGCTCTCAACATCGAATCGCCGCGCTCGTGCGGCGAAGCTCTCAAAGGCCAATCGGTCGTTATCTCTGCCGTTACCGCGGAATCCGCGGAGGCCGCAGCGCGCTCTGCCGCGCCCTTCATCGAGAGCGGCGCGCTTTATGCCGATGTCAATTCGGTTTCACCGGGCGCTAAGCAGCGTATCGGCAGGACCGTTGAGGCAAAAGGCGCGCGTTTTGTCGAAGTCACCATCATGAGCCCGATCAATCCGCGCGGGATAAAATCGCCGATGCTGATCGGCGGCCCGCACGCGAGCAAGTTTATCGAGATGTTCAAGCTGCTTGGCGTCGATATGACCGCCGTCGAAGGCCCGATCGGCAAGGCCGCCGCGACGAAAATGTGCCGCAGCGTGATGTACAAGGGCATGGAGGCGCTGTTTCTCGAATCCATGCTCAGCGCGCGGCACTATGGTGTCGAAAAAGAAGTGCTCGCCTCGCTTAAGGACACGCTCGACAAGGGCTGGCCGGAAACCGCGCGCTACATGATCAGCCGCACCCTCATTCACGGTCGCCGCCGCGCCGAGGAAATGCGTGAAGCCGCAAAGACCGTTGAGGACGCGGGCCTCAAGCCACTGATGACCGAACGTACCGCCATGCGCCAAGATTGGGCGGCAGATCAAGCCGCCCATTTGGTGGGCGTGAGCCCCAACACGGCTTCGCTCGATGAACTCTTGGATCGCCTTTTGAGCGAACTTTCGCCCGCCGCGTCAAAATAGGCCGCACGCGGAGGTTCAAGAGGCCCGGGCGATCTGATAACAGTCACCCTCTAGTGTCATGGCCCGCGGGAAGCGGGCCATCCAGCTAAACGGCATCGGCGTCAGTGGGCTCTCCTTCTGGATGGCCCGGTCAAGCCGGGCCATGACAACCGAGGAGACAAGGGGTCACCAATGGCGACTGTCCGCAGCGATATCGAGATTGCCCGCGACGCAAAGATGAAGCCGATCGCCGAGATCGGCAAAGAGATCGGTATCCCGGAAAGCGCCCTGCTCCAATACGGCCCCACCAAGGCCAAGATCAGCATGGACTTTATCGAAGGCCTTAAGGACAAGAAGGACGGCAAGCTCGTCCTCGTGACAGCGATCACCCCGACGCCAGCGGGTGAAGGCAAGACGACAACCACGGTCGGCCTTGCAGATGGGCTCAACCGCATCGGCAAAAAGGCGATCAGTTGTACGCGCGAGCCATCGCTTGGCCCGAATTTCGGCGTCAAGGGCGGCGCGGCGGGTGGCGGTTATGCGCAGGTCGTGCCTATGGAGGATATCAACCTCCATTTCACGGGTGATTTCCACGCCATCACCTCGGCTAACAACTTGCTGGCCGCGATGATCGACAACCACATCTATTGGGGCAACGAGCCGCAAATCGATCCGCGCCGCGTGACCTGGCGCCGCGTCGTCGACCTCAATGACCGTGCGCTGCGCTCGATTGTCAATTCGCTTGGCGGCGTTGCCAATGGCTTCCCGCGCGAAGACGGTTTTGACATCACGGTCGCGTCGGAAGTGATGGCGATCCTGTGCCTCGCGATGGACCTGAAAGATCTTGAGCGCCGCCTCGGCAATATCGTGATCGGCCAAACGCGCGACCGCAAGCCGGTGACAGCGCGCGACATCAAGGCCGAGGGCGCGATGACCGTGCTTCTCAAAGACGCGCTGATGCCCAATCTCGTGCAGACGCTCGAAAACAACCCGGCGTTCATTCATGGCGGCCCGTTCGCCAACATCGCGCATGGTTGCAACACCGTGCTCGCGACCAAGACCGCGCTGAAGCTCTCCGATTATGTGGTAACCGAAGCCGGCTTCGGTGCCGATCTCGGCGCGGAGAAATTCTTCGACATCAAGTGCCGCAAGGCCGGGTTGAAGCCCGCCGCGGCGGTGATCGTCGCCACCGTCCGTGCGCTGAAGATGCATGGCGGCGTCGCCAAGGAAGATCTGAAGCACGAGAATGTCGCGGCCGTCAGCAAGGGCGGCTCGAATCTCGCGCGCCACATCGAGAATGTGAAGAAGTTCGGCGTGCCCGTGGTCGTCGCGATCAACAAGTTCATCACCGACAGCGATGCCGAGCTTGCCGCGGTCGAGAAGATCGCCGCCGAGAAAGGCGCCAAGGCCATTCTCTGCACACACTGGGCGGACGGCAGCAAAGGCACCGAAGCGCTCGCTCATCATGTCGTCGAGCTGTGCGAATCCGGCAAGGCCGATTTCAAGCCGCTCTATCCGGATGAGATGCCGCTGTGGGACAAGGTTTCGACCATCGCAACTTCGCTCTATGGGGCAGATGAAGTGACGGCCGACAAGACCGTGCGCCAGCGCTTCAAGGATTTGCAGAATGAAGGTTACGGCAAATTCCCGATTTGCATGGCCAAGACGCAATACTCGTTCTCGACCGATCCCAATCTCAAAGGCGCGCCGACCGGCCATTCGGTTGCCGTGCGCGAGGTTCGGCTTTCGGCGGGCGCGGAGTTCTTGGTCGTGATCACCGGTGACATCATGACGATGCCGGGCCTTTCCAAAGTGCCGGCGGCCAATTCGATCCGCCTCAACGACAAGGGCCAGATCGAGGGATTGTTCTAGAGCAGTTTCAAAGTTAGCCGATTCACAAATTTGGCGAAGGGGTCGATTCTCTTTGGGTGATTCGCTCGAGGAGGATCGAGGATGGGGATTGCG
>JBAQHC010000202.1:0-2322 GCA_049288095.1 Alphaproteobacteria bacterium
GAACGAAGAGGCGGTTTTCGGTCGCGAATTCGGCGATCAACGTGCCGTCGCCCGCATGCACGCGCGTGGTGATTGGCGGCCGGTAATTTTCGAGCGCTTTGTAATCCGGGAGATTGGCGGAGAGGCGCGCGACATAAATTGCAGCGGCGAGCCCCAGCGCAATGCCGACAAAGGCGATTGCTCCGAACGCAATCGCGGCCACGCGCAGCCACCAGAAGCGGTTCACATGCTGCAAGACGCGCTCATGAAGCGGCTCACGACGGTCGGCCCGCAAATCGCCTTCGGGCCCGCCTTCCGGCTCTTCCCCCTCACCATCCGAATACGACACTCGTTAGCTCCCACCGCCTGCCGAGAATGGCAGCGAATTGCGGCATCCTCGCGGCACTTTCAAACCTGCTAATGGGCCTCGCCCCGATCGGCCCTTTGATCAAGCGCGAAATATGCATCGACGGCATGCGAAATCGCGCCGGCTATCCGGCCCTCAACCTTATCATCCGTCAAGCGCTGCTCGTCTGACGAATTCGAGAGCTGGCCCAGCTCCACCAGGACCGAGGGTACGTCGGGGGCCTTCAAAACCCGGAACCCGGCGAACCGATGGGTGTTTTTCAGGAGCGGCGTAACCTGGCCGAGCATCGGCAAGAGCGTCCGCGCGAACCGCGCCGACTGGTTCATCGTCTCGCGCATGGTCAGCTCGATGAGGATCGAGGAAACCTCGGGCGATTCGGCGCTGATATCGATCCCGCCGATGGTATCGGCGCCGTTTTCCTTCTTGGCGAGTTCGGCTGTTGCTGCGTCGGAAGCCGTATCGCTGAGCGTATAGACCGAAGCGCCGCGCAGCTTGTCCTCGTCGTTGCTGTCGGCGTGCAGCGAAATGAACAAATCGGCCTTGGCATCACGGGCGACTTCGACGCGCGCCTTGAGCGTCAAATACTCGTCCGAATCTCTTGTCATTACAACGCTGTAGCCGGTCTTCTTGAGATTATCTCTTAGCTTTTGCGCAACCTTTAGCACGATGCCCTTCTCATGCACGCCATCAACGCCCGTGGTGCCCGGGTCGACGCCGCCATGGCCGGGATCGACCACGATAGTGAGGCCGAGCTGGCGCGGCTTTCGTGCCGGCTGGGGCACATTCTTGGCTTCACGGCTGATGCCAGGCGCCAGTGGCGAAGAGGCCGAATTGTCGGGGCGCGCCTTCGGCGCCGGCGCCGAATTGCCCGCCTCCGTGTCGGGTGCCGGTGTCGAGTTGAGATCCGGCTGGTTCTCGGCCGAATTTGGCGCCGCCTCGACGGCTCTGAGGTCGATCACATAGCGATGCTGATAGCCGGAGCCGGGCGGCAAATTGAATTTGCTGGCAATGCGCGCCGGCCCGGTGAGATCGAGCACGAGGCGAAACGCGCCTGATTCGGTTTGGCCGAAGCGAAAGCCCTTCACGAGGCCGACCCGCGTGTTCGCTGTGCTCGGCGCCTTCCACGCGACCTTGGGGAGGTCGATCACCAGCCGGTCAGGGCCGCTAAGCGTGGTGATTTGCGGGCTGATCGAGTCCGAGAGATCGAGCACGATGCGCGTGCGTTGCGAGTCGACACCGAGGCGGATGCCGGTGACTGCGACGGCATCAGCGCGCGCATAGTCCGTCCCGGCGATCAGGAACAAGCCGGCCAGGACAGCCGCGACGAGCGTCGGCAGGTGACGCAATCCTTTTCCTCGCAAATAATAACCAAGGCGGCCAGGCGCCGCCCCTCGGCGGCCGGCACGACTCTATCTAACGCAGCATACACATGCGCTGTTTAGAGGTCGTTAGTGAACGAGAAGTAACCTTGATTTTGGCCGTATCCCCGACCATCTAAAGGGCATCGGCTGTCGGCGTCAGGACTTGCCAACGCTTGAGTGCGCGGTCTAGAAGTCGGCTGGTGTCCAAGGGGCCGGATGAGCCGGTTGAGCTGCTTGTCGCAGGACAAGGGCGATTTTCCCCCGGGCAAGGCCTGGCGGTAAAGGCAACCACCCCAAGGAAGCTGAAGAGCCTCCTGCGCGCCAACATTCGGTTGGCACGCGAGCAAGGCAAGGATCAAGGCGGCCGTATCCTGTCAGGACCGGCCGGACGACGAGATGAACTTCCCCTTGCGGGACGAGCTTGGATTTGGACCTGCGCATGGCTCTAGGCCGCGCGAAGGCAAACGCTCCCCCGCTTTCACACCAACAATTGACGCGATCATCGCCCCCGCTTGCCCGCCAAGTGCGGAGCGCGGAAATGCGCGTCTTGGAGATTTCCATGGCAAGAAAAATGTTGATCGACGCCGCCCACCCGGAGGAGACCCGGGTCGTGGT
>JBAQHC010000203.1:0-3042 GCA_049288095.1 Alphaproteobacteria bacterium
CCCTTGCGGGCGGCACTCAAGACATTGGCGCCGTGTCGGCAGGCCAGGATCAGGCGGAGCGGCATTCCGAGCAGCACGTCATTGCTGTGATGCAGCATGGCGATAAGGCACCGTTGGTTCTGTTGCAGCGGCCGGGCGCGCCAAGCCGTATTCTTCAGAGCCCGGAGGATGCGCGTTCGCGGCTCGGGGTGGACATTGTCGATTACACGGCCGACGGCAAAGTCTTCGTGACGGGTCATGCCAGCCCCAAAGCGAGTGTCCGGCTCTATCTCGATAACGCGCCGAGCGGGCTTGCCCATGCTGATGAGCGAGGGAATTGGTCGCTCGCGCCCGTAGGCCTTGCGACAGGCGCCTACACGCTTCGTCTCGACGAGCTAAATACCAAGGGTGGCGTTGCGGCACGCATCGAGTTTCCGTTCGATCGGGTCGATGGGCCGGCCGCCGGAAACGCTTTGATCGGCAAGTCGAATCTGGCGTCGAGAGTCGAGAAGGCGCAGTGGCGGATTGCAAGGCGCCTTGCTGGTACCCTCGTTCAATACGCCGTAGTCTATACGGGAAGCGAAGCGCAGCCGCGTGATCCGAATCTGGTCTATCCTGGCCAGATATTCGAGCAAGGCGAGGCATCCGTAGAACAATGAGCTCAGTACAAGATGACTGTCCGGCGCGTTGCCGGCGCGCTGCATTGGGCCACGAGGAGGATTGATGGCCCGGCATCCGATGAGCCGCTCGGTTCCTGCGGTGGATGAAGACGATACCGACAAGATGGCGAAGCCCAAGCGGGGCTGGTGGACCATCAAGCATCTCGGCAAATACTTGTGGTTGCCCGGGCGCTTTGACCTCAAGCTCCGCGTTGTCGTCGCGTTTTCGACCATTCTGCTCGGCCAGTTCATCATCACAGCATCGCCGGCGCTGTTCGGCCACGCGGTCGATATTCTCAATAAGATCCTCGCCGGAAAGCTGATCGTCCAGGCGGCAATGATTGCGACGCTGTGGGTCGTCGGGTTCAACGTCGCACGCTTCTTGAGCCTTGCGATCCAGGGCTTGCGCGACGCGCTGTTCGTCAAGGTCGGACAAAACGCACAACGCGCAATCGCGGTTGAAACCTTCGAACATTTGCATTCGCTTTCGCTGCGCTACCATTTGAGCCGGCAGACGGGCGGCCTTGCGCGCCTCGTCACGCGCGGCACCAACGCGATCGAAGAGTTCCTTCGGTTTCTCCTGTTCATCATCGTGCCGACGATCCTGCAGATCATTTTGATGTGCGGCTATTTCACGTTCAAATATGGCTGGCTCTATACCGGTGTGATCATCGGGATGATGATCATCTATGTATATTTCTCGGTGAAGGTCACGCAGTGGCGTAACAAATTCTACCGTGAATCGATCCGTCGCGATGCCGAAGCCGGCAATAAATCGATCGATAGCCTGATCAATTTCGAGACCGTCAAATACTTCAACAACGAGAAGTGGGAAGTCGACCGTTTCGGTGTCGCCGCGCAGAACTATGCGCTGGCCGTTCAGAAGTCGACGTCCACGCTTGCGCTGCTCAACTTCGGACAGGCCGTGATCCTTTCGATTGGCCTCGGCGCGCTGATGGTCATGGCGCAATTCGACACCCTGAAGCACATCATTACCGTCGGCGAGTTCACCGCCGTCATGCTGTATCTCCAACAGCTCCAGCAGCCGCTCAACCAAGTCGGCTTCATGTACCGGCAAGTGACGCAATCGCTTGCTGATATGGAGCGCATGTTCGCGCTGCGCGATATTCCGGTCGAGATCGTCGACAAGCCCGATGCGAAGACGATTGAGGTCAGCGGCGGCGAGATCCGCTTCGAGCATGTCGCTTTCGCTTACGAGCCGGAGCGGCCAATCCTGAAGGATGTTTCCTTCACCATTCAACCCGGCCACACGGTTGCAGTGGTCGGGCCTTCGGGTGCCGGCAAATCGACCCTCGCGCGGCTCCTCTATCGCTTCTACGACGTGACCGGCGGGCGGATCGTGATCGACGGCCAGGATGTCCGCGAAGTCACGCAATCCTCCTTGCGCCAGCAGATCGGCATCGTTCCGCAAGATACGGTGCTGTTCAACGATACGATCCGCTACAACATCGCTTACGGAAAGCCGGGCGCAAGCCAGGACGAGATCGAGGCGGCCGCGAAGGTCGCGCAAATCCACGATTTCATCACCCGTCAGCCCAAAGGTTACGACACCGATGTCGGCGAGCGCGGCCTCAAAGTCTCGGGCGGCGAGAAGCAGCGCGTCGCGATTGCGCGCACCGTGCTCAAGGGCCCGCCGATCCTCATTCTCGATGAGGCGACCTCCGCGCTCGATACGCACACCGAAATGGCGATCCAATCGGCGCTCGATGCGGCGATCAGAGGTCGCACCAGCCTTGTCATCGCGCACCGGCTTTCGACCATCGTCAATGCAGACCAGATCCTTGTCATGGATGACGGGCGCATTGTCGAGAAAGGCACGCATCCCGAGCTGCTCAAGCAAGGCGGGCTTTATGCGAGCCTTTGGAATCGCCAGCGCGAGCTCGACGAAGTCACGCACCGCCTCGAGGAGATCGAAGCTGCGCCCGAGCCGCATGCCGGCAGGCGCACGCGCGAAGAAGAACCCGTCAGCTAGCGCGACAAGAATTTTTTCTAACCAGCGAGTGATTTTCGAAACCTCGTTTCGCTTCACGCGCGAGCACGCAAGGGCTCGTCATGGCCGTGCCGTGGTCCCGGCCATCCATTTTCCGACAAGCCGCGCGGCTTCAATCGACGCTTTGCCGTTCGTTGACCCATGGATGGCCGCCACAACGGGGCGGCCATGACGGCTAGAGGATTTAGTGCCGGCGCAAGGCGCTCCAGCTGCATGCAACGCCACTCCAAAAACAGTTCTGGCGGAGAGTACCCCTCGGGGCGCAATCCGCCAGTTAGGTTTTAAATGGGGATGAGCGTCACGCTCGTCAAGAGGGGTGTTGCTCTAATTTGCTGACGGCGGCGCTTTTCCAAGCAACTGTAAATCTCGGAGCGTCGCAACGTATTCCATGCC
>JBAQHC010000204.1:0-3424 GCA_049288095.1 Alphaproteobacteria bacterium
AGCCGGACTCGAGCGTGTTGGACGCATAAGCGCGCGAGCCCACGGCGGTCAGGCCGAACTCCTTGCCCGCCTCCATGATGATGTCGCGAATTTCGAGATACTGATCATACGGCCCCCACACTTCGAGGCCCGGCTCGCCGGCCATGCCGTGACGCAGCGCGCGCACTTCGCGGCCGGCGATCTTGATCTTCTCCATGAAGAAGACCTTGATGTCCGGGATCGGCCCGCCATTCAGCTTCGCAATCACATCCTTGGCCTTGGGGCCCTGGATCTGGAAGCGGTAATGGTTGCGCTTCACCGCGCGGCCCATCGGCGCGGAGGGCGAGCGATCGTCACGGGTGATCTTCACATCCCACTTGCCGGTCTTCGCCTGGAATTCGATCCAGTTCACAGTCGGCGCGCGGCCCACGAAATCGTAAACCTTGTCGGAGAGGTGAAAGAGAATGCCGTCGCCGATGACATGGCCGCTATGCGACAGCGGAACCATCTGCTTGGCGCGGTTCACCGGGAAGTTCTTGAAGGTGTTGATGGTCAGGTAGGAGAGAAACTTTTCCGCGTCCGGGCCTTCGACGATCATCTCGGCCATGTGGTGCGACTGATCGAACAGCACCGCCTTGGTGCGCCAGGCGATCTGCTCGTCGCGCCAGTTCGAGAACTCCGACGGCACGACCGGATAGACATAAGCGCCAATCTGCGAATTGCGCAGCATCGTCACCGGGTCACCGGCAGCCTTGAGCACCTCCTCCAGATTCTTTGCAGCCATGCGACTTATGTCCTCCCTTGGCTTGGAACGTCGAATTGTGCCCCTTGGAAAGCCAGCCTAACCCGCCCACGGGTCAGAACGGAAACGGGGCCACTCTTTGAGCGCAGGTTTCGATCAAACCGGGCGGGCATAAACCCTCCACAGGGGTTTTTCAATGCGGAGCCCTGCCCTGCGGCGAAACTGCACGCCCTTTTGCCGCCTTTCCCACTGCTTAGGAATTTTCCCACATATTTCATATTGCCGCGATTGCGAAGCGGCACGATGTGGGGCATAGCCCACAGGAGAAAAGCGAGGGATTTCAATGGCCCATTTGACTCCGCCGTTCCGTGCCGACCAAGTCGGCAGCCTCCTCAGAAGCAAGGTCTTGGCCGAGGCACGGGCCAAACGCGAGCAAAGCCGCCTCTCGGCCAGCCGGCTCCAAGAAATCGAGGACCACGAAATCAAGCTCTTGATCAAGCGGCAGGAGGATATCGGCCTTGATGCCATCACGGACGGCGAATACCGGCGCGCGTGGTGGCACTACGACTTTCTCGGAATGCTCGATGGCGTCTCCATCCAGCCGTCCTCGCAGGGCATTCAGTTTCAGGGCGTTCAGACCAAGAGCGTTGCGCCGGTCGTCTACGGCAAAATCAGCTGGCCCGGCACGCATCCCTTCATCGAGCACTTCAAGTTTCTGAAGGCGAACACGAAGAAGACGCCGAAGATGATGATCCCCTCGCCTTCGATGCTTTATTACCGCGGCACGCGCACGATGTTCGAAGGCGCTTACGAAAATATCGAAGACTACTACCGCGACATGGCCGAGGCCTTCGCCAATTGCGTCACCGACTTCTACAGAGCCGGCTGTGGCTATCTCCAGCTCGATGATGTGAGCTTCGCTTATCTGTGCGACTCCAAGCAGCGCGAGATGCTCGTGGGACGCGGTGACAATCCAGATGATCTGCGCGACCGCAATATTAAAATGATCAACGATGCGATCAAAGATCGCCCGAAGGACATGGTCGTCACCATGCATCTCTGCCGCGGCAATTTCCGCTCGACCTTCGTTGCTTCCGGCGGCTATGAGCCGATCGCCGAGCCACTGTTCAACGCGCTCGACATCGACGGCTATTTCCTCGAATACGACAATGAACGTTCGGGCGGCTTCGAGCCGCTGCGCTTTTTGCCCAAGGGCAAGAAGGCTGTGCTTGGCCTCATTACCACCAAGACCGGCACGCTTGAATCACGCGATCAGATTCTGAAACGCATCGACGAAGCTTCGCGCTATGCGCCGATCGATCAGTTGTGCTTGTCGCCGCAATGCGGCTTCGCCTCGACTGAGGAAGGCAATGCGCTCGCCGAAAGCGAGCAATGGCGCAAGCTCGAGCTTGTTGTTTCGATTGCCGAGGAAATCTGGGGCTAGCCCTACCCTCTTCTCTCGTCATGGCCGGCCCCGAGCCGGCCATCCAGAAAAGAGAACCACAAAGAGCACGAAGACAGCACGAAGACAGCACGAAGAGGAATGAGTGCGTTGGAGCTTCGTGTTCCTTCGTGTCCTTCGTGGTGAAAAATTGGATGGCCGGGATAACGACCCGGCCATGACGGTTTCTCGCTGCGGATCTCGACGTCATCCTGAACTTGTCAAAGGATGAGCAGCGCCCTCCTGCCCTGAACCCTTCCAGGCTGGAAGCGCCTGGGCCTTCGCCGTAAGCTCGCGCCCGCGGCTAGGGAGGAAATCATGAAGGCTTATGTCATCCGCAAAGGCGCGAGCGGCTTTGACGCGCTGCAGAAGACCAATCTCGACGATCCAGCGCCTGGCCCCAATGAGGTTGTCGTGCGCATTAGGGCGACGAGCCTCAATTTCCGCGATCTCATGTATGTGGGCCCAACCGGACGCGGCGGACCTGCCCCGCGCGATTTTGTTCCGCTATCCGATGGCGCGGGCGAAATCGCTTCGGTTGGCTCGGCGGTCAAGCGCGTCAAAATTGGCGACCGCGTTGCGACCAGCTTCTTTCCGCGCTGGGTCGAAGGCCCGCCTGCCCCGCAAAAACTCGGCGCGCTCGGTAGCCCCGCGCATGACGGTACGCTTTCCGAGCTCATGCTGATTCACGAAGACGGCGTCGCGCTTGTTCCCTCATATTTGACGATTGAAGAAGCGGGCACGCTCTCTTGCGCGGCGGTCACGGCTTGGAATGCGCTGTTCCATGCCGGCGGACAATTGAAACCGACCGACACGGTGCTGTGCATGGGCACAGGCGGCGTCTCGATCTTCGCGCTGCAATTCGCCAAGGCCGCCGGCGCGCGCGTGATCATCACTTCTTCTTCGGATGAAAAGCTCGAACACGCCAAGAAGCTCGGCGCGGATATGCTGATCAACTACAAAAAGACACCCGAATGGGACAAAGAGGTAATGCGCCTCACTGAGGGCAAGGGCGTGGATTGCGTCGTCGAGCTTGGCGGTGCCGGCACGCTCGCGCACTCATACGGTTCGGTGGGCTTTTGCGGCCGCGTGCAATTCATCGGCGTGCTTGCCAATAATGAACCCGGCCAAACCAACCCGCATCCCCTCGCCTTCAAAGCAGCAAGCGTGAACGGCATCATGGTCGGTACACGGACGATGCTGGAGAAATGCATGGAGAGCATGGCGCTTTCGAAATACAAGCCGGTGATCGACAAGATCTT
>JBAQHC010000205.1:0-10518 GCA_049288095.1 Alphaproteobacteria bacterium
AACCACGCCGACACCGGCAATGATGATCGCGGCATCTCGATCGACAGCCGCTATGTGCTCGCAAATCCCGCCGTCGAATCGCCCGATCCGGTGACGCCAATCTTGACGGCGCAGCTCGCCGTGCCGACCAAAGCGGGCGCGACCATCATCTTTGTCATGGCCGCGCATCCCCTTGGGCCGATGCAGGATTGGATGGCGCGCCGCCGCCGTGGCGGGCTTGAGGCGCTGGCGAAATGGGCGAGCTCGATGGATGCGCCCGTGGTGCTTGCGGGCGATCTGAATGTCACGCCGCAATCGGAGTTGTTCGGCCAGCTCTTGCGGCAAGGCCATCTCTTCGACACCGCGCGCGGCAAGTTTCCGCCGCCGACCTGGCTGACACCCGTGCCTGGCCTCGGCCTGCGGCTCGATCATGTGCTGGTGAGCCCGGACATCGAGGTGGCGAAACGTACGGTCGGCGCCGATTACGGCTCGGGCCATTTGCCGCTGACGGTCGATCTCAAGATCCCAAGCGCCGAGTGACGTGGTTCGACGGGCTCACCATGAGGGCTATTTCGCAAATCCCCTCATCCTGAGCTTGTCGAAGGATGAAAGCGCTGTTGTGCGGATAACATCCAATTCCTAGAGTCGCGTAGGCCCCTCGAATCGCGTGGGGCTGGAAAGGCGGCCATGACGGTTTCGAGCATGACGGGTTTTGCGCGCGTTGAAGGCGCGCATGCACCATGGGTCTGGTATTGGGAAGGCAAGAGCGTCAACGGGCGCGGGCTCGAATTGCGCTACCGCCTGCCGCCCGGGCTTGATGCACTCGAATCCGAGCTTCGCCAGCGGGCGCAGAAACTGTTCAAGCGTGGCAATATTCAAGTCACCCTGTTCTTGGAGCGCACGGCCGGCGGCGCCGGTATCAAGATCAACAAAGACGCGCTCGCGATCGTGATGAAAGCGATCAATGATCTGCGCACGTCAGCGCGGTTGACGGCGCCCGACCCGGCCGGTGTTCTTGCGCTCAAGGGCGTGATCGAATCCGGCGAAGCGGAGGAAGATGAAGCGCTCATCGCCGCGCGCGATGCCAAGCTGCTCGCAACGGCCGATGAGCTGTTGTCTGCACTTGCGGCGGCGCGCAACGCCGAAGGCCGTGCGATCGGCGCTGTGATTGAAGGCCTGAACGAGCGCATCGCCGCGCTTGCCGAAGATGCGCATGTGCATGCCGCGACCCAGCCCGAAATGCTCCGCACACGAATGAAGGAGCAGATTAAGCTTTTGCTCGACGGTGGCGCCGGCGTCTCCGAGGATCGGCTTACGCAGGAGCTTGCCTTGATCGCGGTTAAGGCTGATGTGCGCGAGGAGATCGACCGCTTGCGGGTTCACGTTAAATCGGCGCGGGAACTGCTCAATGCGAAGGAGGCGGTCGGGCGGAAGCTCGATTTTCTGTCACAAGAGTTTAACCGAGAGGCCAATACGCTGTGTTCCAAGGCCGCGGATGTGGGCTTAACCTCGATCGGTCTTGAGCTCAAGGCCGTCATCGACCAGTTCCGCGAGCAGGTGCAGAATATCGAATGAGAGCGAGAGATGCCTGAAACCATCGAACGCCGTGGAATGATGTTTGTGCTGTCCTCGCCTGCGGGCGCGGGCAAGACCACGCTCACGCGCCGCCTGCTTGAGAACGACAAAGGCGTGACGCTGTCGATCTCGGTGACGACGCGGCCGCCGCGCCCCGGCGAGCAAGAGGGCGTGCACTATCATTTCCGCTCGATCGAAGATTTCGGCATCATGATCAACAAGGGCGAGTTTTTGGAGCACGCCAAAGTCTTCGGCAATTATTACGGCACGCCGCGCGCACCGGTCGAAGCGGCGATTGCGAAGGGCCTCGATGTCATTTTCGATGTCGATTGGCAGGGCACGCAGCAACTCGCGCAGCGCGCGGAAGACGATCTAGTGCGCGTGTTCATTCTGCCGCCTTCGATGCGCGCGCTCGAGCAGCGCATGAAGCGCCGCGCGCAAGACCGGCCTGAGATCATCGCCGAGCGTATGGCACGCGCCGAAAACGAGATCAGCCACTGGGCGGAGTATGATTACATCATCATCAATGAGGATTTGGACGTCGCCGAGCAGCAGGTGCGCTCGATCCTGCTTGCCGAACGCTTGAAGCGGCGGCGCCAAACCGGCCTCGTCGATTTCGTCCACCGCCTAACACAAGGGCTTTAGGGTTGGAGTCACTTTTTTCTTCCCCCGTTTACGGGGGAAGTGGCCCGAAGGGCCGAAGGGGGCCATAAACGCCGCAACGGCCGCCTCTGTCCCCCGGATCGAGTCCGGGGACACCTCCCCCGTAAACGGGGGAGGATGAAAGCAAAGGAAGCACGAAGTGACAGTTGCTGTATTCGGGACGCTGCGGTTTCCGCGTGAAAATATTGAGAAGGTGAAGCCGCATTTGCGCGCGCTCGTCGAAGCGACGAAGCAGAACGATGGCTGCATAGCCTACGAAGTGGCGGAGGATTTGTTCGATCCTGGCCTCATCCGGTTTTCCGAGCTTTGGCCTAACGCGGATTTACTTGCCAAGCATTTGCAGGCGCCGCACATCGCGCCGTGGCGCGCCGTGAGCAAAGAGCTTGGTGTGATGGAGCGTCGCTTCACCGCCTACGACGCGGAGAATCCGCGCGCTGTTTAGGCGGCGCGGCGATTTGTAAGCACAGTGCCGCGCGGCGGGCATCTTTGCCGGCTCCGGGTCACTTCCGCGTCATGCACAGCCGAATGTTGACCCAAGCGGCACAATAGTACGGTCTCGACACAATATGGCCTCAATAGCCCCCTCATTGTGCAGCGCACAAACCAGTGAGGAGATTGATTTTGTTAATGATTCTGAATGATGTCGGGTTCGTCGCCTTCGGCATATTTGCTGTGGTGATCGCCCTCTCGCTCATGGGACTGATGTGGAGCCGATAAGGGCGATAGCACTCCCGTTGGCGCTCGCAACCGATATGAGCGCCTGAAGCGCAGATAATAAAAGGTTTGGGAGGCTATCGCCGCCGGATGATCCGGCGGCGAATTTCTTTTCTGCCCGCTCGAGCTCGCGGGCTCTCAGTTTAGATTGCACACGAAGACACGAAGCTTCATCTGCTCGTGGAAGCGCAACGGACCTCTCTTGGCCGTTTGCAATGAACTCCGAGCGCGCAGCGCGCTTGGGCAGCTTGGTGTCTTTGTGTGCATTTTTCTCTAGGCGGGGTATTGACGAGCGTGACGCTCATACCCATATCCGAACTTAACTGGCGGATCGCGCCCCGAGGGGCTCTTTCCGCCATAATTGTTTGTAGGCGGATGTTTTGGCCGACGGGCGGAGTTGAACCCTCTCCCTTCAGGGAGAGGGCAGGGTGAGGGTGCTGCGCGTGCGGCCCACCCTCACCCGGATCAATTCTCGCGATGCTCGACCTGATCCGACCTCTCCGTGAAGGGAGAGGTGAAAACGCGCGGCAGGCGAGCGAGCGACGCGGAAATCACCTGCAGGTTAGAAAAATTCTTGAAAAAGTGTGCGAGAGACGCAGTGATTCAACCGCCAGGGCTCGGTTTCGCGGCGGCATAAGCGCGGGCAAGGGCGCAGAAGCCTTCCAGCGTAACGGTTTCGGCGCGGGCGGTGCCTTCGATGCCCGCGGCTTGAAGCAGCGGCTCCGGCGGAACGCCGAGCGACTTCAAGCTTTGGCGCAGCATCTTGCGCCGCTGGCCGAAGCCCGCCGCAACGACGCGTTCGAGCGCGTCGGCGTCGGCGGGATAGCGCGGCCCCGGCAGAACCTCGAACTGCACGAGGCTCGACGTCACTTTCGGCGGCGGCGTGAAAGCGCGCGGAGATATGTCGAAGAGAATGCGCGGGGTTGTGCGCCATTGCGCGAGAATCGAGAGGCGGCCATAGGCTTCTGTATTCGGCGCGGCGATGAAACGCTCGGCGACTTCGCGCTGAAACAACAACGTGAGGCGCGCGAACCAAGGCGGCCAAGGTTCGGCTTTGAGCCATTTGATGAGCAGCGCCGTGCCAATGTTGTAAGGCAAGTTGGCCACGACCTCGGCGCTCGCGCCGTTCAGCAGCGCGGCTTCGTTAATCGAAAGCGCATCGGCGGCGATGATTTCGAGGCGGCCAGGATAGGCGGCGGCGATCTCTTCGAGCGCGGGGAGTGCGCGTTCATCGCGTTCGATGGCGATCACGCGCGATGCGCCTTCCGCGAGCAACGCACGCGTAAGCCCGCCCGGCCCAGGTCCGACCTCGATGATGGTTTTGCCGGCTGGCTCGGCCGCGCGCGCAATGCGGCCCGTGAGATTGAGATCGAGGAGAAAATTTTGGCCGAGGCTCTTTTTCGCCGAAAGCCCGAGCCGCGCAATTACCTCGCGCAGAGGCGGTAGCACAACGTCCCCCTCCCTATGGGAGGGGGGTGGGGGAGGGCTTGGTGCGCGCAACGCTAAATCCCTCCCCTTTATCCCCTCCCAGAGGGAGGGGAAGTTGATTGTTCGCGCCGCTCGGCGATCTCGGCGGCGAGTTTGAGCGCATTGATGAAGCTTTGTGGGTTCGCGAGGCCTTTGCCGGCGATGTCGAGCGCGGTGCCGTGGTCTGGCGATGTGCGCACGATCGGCAGACCGAGCGTGACGTTCACGCCGCCGAAGAAATCGAGCGTCTTGAGCGGAATGAGCGCTTGATCGTGATACATGCACAGCACGGCGTCGTAATTCTTGCGCGCTTGTTCATGAAACAAAGTGTCGGCAGGGAAGGGCCCGCGCGCGTCAATGCCTTTGGAGGCGAGCGCGCGTACGGCCGGCGCGATGATGTCGATCTCCTCGCGGCCGAGCGCGCCGTCTTCGCCGCCATGCGGATTGAGCGCAGCAACCGCGATGCGCGGGCGCGCGATGCCGAAATCTTGCGCGAGGCCCTTTGCGAGGATTTGGCCCTTGCGCACGATGGCAGTTTGCGTGATCAGCGGTGCGACCTCTTTAAGAGGAACGTGAATGGTGACGAGCGCGACTTTGAGCCCGCCGCCGACAAGCAGCATGAGCGATTCAGGTGCGATCTTTTCGCCGGCGAATTTGGCTTCGAGATATTCCGTATGCCCCGGATATTTAAAGCCCGCATCATAGAGCGTCGACTTTTGAATCGGTACAGTCACGAGTGCGGAGGCAAAGCCTTCGAGGCAACATCGAACGCCATCATCGATTGCGCCAATAATTGCATGCGCATTTCCAGTGTCCGGCTTGCCAGCAATCACGTCGGATGCGAGGCCATGGCCGCCGTACACAGGAAGCGATTTTTCGAAACCAGCAGCCGCGTCCTCGTCCGAATTACCCCACAAGACGGGGACAGCCATCTGTTGCGCAAAGTGTCGGAGAAAAATCGGGTCGCCGCAAACGAAGAAGGGCGGAAGATTTTGCTCTTTGCGCGCGCGCCATGCGGCCAGAATGATTTCCGGGCCGATGCCGGCAGGCTCTCCCATGCTGACCGCGATTGGCTTCATAGCTGCAGATTATCAGCTTGCCGCGTCATTGCGAGCACAGCGAAGCAATCCATCCTTCGACAGGCTCAGGATGACGGGGCAGATTGCCGTCACGGTGAGCTTGTCGAACCATGGATCGCCGCGGCCGCCAATTGCGGCCTCGCGATGACGAGGAAGCTACTGTTCGGCAATGCGCGAATCGATCACCGCATCGCGCCGGAGATCGCGCAAATAGCGCCGCGACAGCATCGACATTTGCTGCTCGAACAGGCGCTCCTTGATGTCGTTCTCCGTCAGCGCGCCGGGCGAAGCGGCCTCCTCTTGCTCGACCTCTTTGCCGCAGACGGCGAGGGTGACCCAGCCCTCATTGGTGCGCAGCGGATCGGTCGAAACCGAGCCAGGGGCAAGGCGGGCAACAAGCGGTTGGAACGGCGGCGGGAGAGAGGCGACAGGGCGCCGGCCGATATCCATGACCTTGGCGCCCGGAATGCTCGCGAAGGCGGCCTCGAGCTTATCGCAGCCCTTCACCTTGCTTGCCACCGCGATGAGCTGATCGCGCGCGCGCTTCGCGGTCTCGGCGCTGGCGTAGGCATCGAGCGGAAGGATGATCTGCCGCATATCGAACCCACCCTTGGGATCGCTCGGTGCGGCGGCGACGTTGCGCGAATCCTTGACGGCCAAGATGTAATAGCCCGCAAGGGTTTTGATCGGTTGGGGCGTGACTTCGCCGCGATGCGCCGTGCGCAGCCAAGCATCAAGCTCCGGCGCCAGCTGCCCCTGCATCACCCAGCCGATGTCCCCGCCATTTGCGGCCGACGAATCCTGGCTGAAATTCTGCGCAACTTGAGTGAATGGATGGCCGTGCTTCAGGTCATCGAGAAGATCGAGCGCGCGCTGTTTTACCTTCGCGTCCTCGTCCGGCGAATCGACGGCAAGAAAAATCTGCAGCACGTTATATTGCGGTTTGTCGATGTTGGAGCGCGCCTCGCTCATGATGCGCTTGACCTCGCCCGGGTCGATGCTGACCTCGGGCCCGAAACGGCCTTGCACGAGTTCGTTCCAGGCGATGTCCGCTTTGATCTGGTCCGTAAGGGTCGTGATCGAGATGCCCTGTTTACCGAGCTGCTTCTTGATATCCTCGGCCGTCGTATTGTTACGGCTCGCGATGTAGTTGAGCTGATCGAGAATCTCTTGATCCTTGATGTCGACCTTGAGCCGCTTGACCTCTTGCAATTTGAGCTTCTCGTCGATGAGCTCGCGAAGGACTTGGGCTCTGATGCGTTCCATTTCCTCCGGCGAAGGTTGAACGCCCGAGGCGTTGGTCAAAAGCTTGACGCGCTGGTCGAGGTCGTAGCCCGAGATAACTTCATCGTTAACGATCGCCGCGATCGCAAGGCGCGGCCCTTGTTGATCCTCTGTGCTCTCGGCGGAGAACGGCTTGAGCGCCACATCGGGCGTCGGCACGGTGGCGGCCGCGAGCGCAAAAGTGGGCGCGACGAAACAGCCTGCCATCACGCAAAGCTTCAGCGATTTCCAACTCAGCATAGGCAGCATTTCAAGGCTTGCGGTCATTCCTGCCGGCACGAACCCACTTTGGCAGCGGGCCCCGTCTTGCACTCGCCACAGTGCCCTGAAAGGCGATGTGGCTGCCCCAAACCAGCCGCGGGGCTGGAAAGTGGCAAAGTTTGCCAAGGGGCGCAAGGGAAAAGCCCGAGACGCGCGATGATTTGATAAGAACAACAGGCGCTTATAGCCCGGCCGGCCGGCCGAATATGCCGCCATGCGCGGGCTCGCCCAGGATTTCGCTGCCGGAATATCCGCCGCTGACAACGCCCTCGTCAGTGGTATTGCTGCCGTGGCCGCTGGTCTCGCCGAAAGTCTTGAGGCGAATGCGAATGTTAAAGGACGAAGAGGGGCGGATTTCGCGGTCTTCCGTGAACCGTCTGCGATAGGCGAATTGAATCTCGATGCAGTCGTTCGAATAAACGAGCGCCGCGCCCGAAGTGATCATTTGATTGTTCTCGATGTCGCGCCGCCCTTCGCCCTCGAACGACCAGTTGCCCCAGATCTTAAGATGTGTCTGGCCCTCGATCTCCTCACGCCGCGGCAGGCCGGGCACGGCCGGATCTTGCGCGAGCTGAACGTAGGAGATGCGGCCCCAATAGTCGTTGAGCCCGGCGCGAACGATGAATTCGTTGCGGTTGAAATGAAAGCTATGCCGGTCGACCCGGAAACGGTGAATGAGCTCGAGATAGCGATTGGCTTGCAGATGAATGCGCCCGACATAGTCGGATTGGCGGCTGCCGAAGCCCGTCGCCGAATCGAAGATCGGATCGTCCTTCAAGCGGAAGTTCTGGCCGAGCATGATTTCGAGTTCTTGATTGGAAGGGCCGAATATCGCGTATCTCAGGCCGACATTGGCGCGCGGGCCGGTTTCAACCAGGTCGTAGCCCGGCAGCTTGTTGAGCGTGAAGAGATTGGAATCGTCGAATTCAAAGTCGGTGCTGTCTTCATTAGGGATGTTCTTGGGGTTGCCGCCGTACGGGCTCCAGATCGCCTGCACAATCGGCTCGACGACCTGATAGAAGCTCGCGCTTGGGCGCACGAGTGGATAGCGCCACTCAAAACCGATCGTTGGTATCGCGCGGCCGATTGTCTGCGAGTCCGCCGGCAGCAGTGGATCGTGTGTCGGGTTATTGTTGTCGGTGTAGTAAACATCGCCGCGTGATTGGGCGAACATCGTGAACACGTTGCCGTTGTTGCTGATCGCTTGGCGCTGCCAACTGCCGGCGAGCGAGACGCGGTGGCTGTTGCCGCCTTCGGTGCGCGTCAAGCTCAACATGTCACCATCGACGCGCACAGTTCCGCCGAGCCAATGCACCTGCGGATACCAGGTGAGATCGCCGAGCGGCAAGATAAGCGGCGTCGTCTCCGGCCGGTCCTGCTGCCGTAGGCCTTGGAAGTAATAGGAGTTGAGGCTCGCGTAATTCCGATCCGAAATTCCTTCGGCATAAATGCGGGTGGTCAGACGATCGAGATCCGAAATCTCGTAGCGGCGCAAATAAGTGTCGTCGCTCGTGAGCTGCGTATTGAAGCCGTATGTCCATTCGTCGTTGAAGCGAAATTGACCGCTGCCGAAGAGATGGCTGCGCCACGTTTCGTGCGGAGGTATGCCAGGTGTGTTCGGATTGATGTTGGCATAGACGAAGCTGCCGTCGAGGGTCATCTGCCCTGCTTTGGTCCGCTCGCGATATTCGACCTTCAAGTCCGTGCCGGCTTCGGTCGTGATCATCGGGCTTAGGGTCATGTCGCGGTTCGGCCCGAAATTGATGAAGTAGGGCACCTCGATATTGTTGCCGAGATCTGTTGAGTTGCCGAAGGCCGGGATGAGAAAGCCGCTTGCACGCTTAACCGAAGGGTCGGAATGCTCGAAGTAGGGCAGATAGAAGACCGGAACGCCCTTCACCTCCATCACGGCGCTCTTGTAGATAATGACCTTGTGCTTTTCGTTGTGAATCACACGCAGGGCCTTGATTTGCCACAACGGTTCGAAGCCCGGTTTGTTGCAGACTTGGCATGGGCTGTAGACGACGTGATCGAGCTCGGTGATCTCGCCCTGCTTGCGTTTCGCGCCATGTGCTGCGATACGCGCCTTACCGTCGCCGAGCACGGCAGAAAAGCCGAGCACGAGCCCTTGCTCAAGCCCGCCGGAAAGCTCGAGGCTGTTCGCGAACACGACATTGCCCGAAGGCTCAAGGATCGCGATATTGCCGTTGGCGCGCACGACATTGTTCTTGGCGTCGTATTCGACGTGATCGGCGGTCAGCACGCAGGAGAAGAACGCAGCTTCGACATGACCATCGGCGACCGCGCTGTCCTTGGCGACATCGTAAGTAAGTGTGTCGGCGGAGAGGAGAACGTCGCCGTCCTTGCGCTTCGCAGCGCCCGCAGGAACATCTTGGCAGCGTGAGGCAATGCCGAGCGCGTTTTTCGATTGGCTGTAGACCGGCGATATATCGGCAGCGATGCTGCGGGCGGGTGCCAATATTGCACCGATCAGCAACAGCAACGCAGCGAGCGGTGCAAGATGCCGCTCGCGGCATTCAGAGAAATGGCGGGGCGTCCGGCTTGCGAGGATCATTCCTCAGCCATCCTCGAAATGCAGAATAAAGGCGACGCCAAGCAAGGTTGCGGTCGCGGCCGGGGCCCAAGCCGCGAGCGTGACAGGCACCACGCTGCCGAGAGCAAGCGCGTTGGAGAAGCTCGTCGCGGCATAAAGCGTGAAGCCGGTGAGCATCGAGCCGACCGCGAGGTAGCCAAGGCCCCGCCCACGCTGCACGCGCAAGGCAAACACGGCAGCGAGCAGGATCATGGCGCACAGCAAAAGCGGCGTCGCGAGCATGGAGTAATAGTGGAGGCGATGGCGCAAGGCGCTGAAGCCCGCCTGCTCAGCCAGGCGAATGAACCGCGGCAATTGCCAAAACGACATTGTTTTTGGGCTGGCAAAGCTGTCTTGGATTTGCGTGCGCGTAAGCTCGGTGCCGAATTCGGCAATCGGCACCGGCTCGTTTTCCGATCCGACGCGACGGATCACGCCGTGCTCAAGAAGCCAGCGACCGGGTTCGAGGGTCGCCACTTTGGCCGTCACGATGCCGGTGAACCGGTCTTGCGGCGTTGTCGTGTAGATGACGACGTCCTCGAGCCGCGCCCCATGATCGCTGACCTTCTGCGCATTGATAATGGCCGGCCCATCCTGATTGACCTGGCGCAGCCACAAGCCGGTTGAGGATACGTCGAGCAGGCTTGTCGTGCTGTGCAGATACTTGGATTCGAGACCTTCCTCGCGCTCGATCATCGCTGCGGCGAGCGGGTCGTAAGCCATGATGAGAACAAGGCCCGAAATGAAGCCAAGCCCGAGCGAGGGCGCCAAGAATTGCCAGGCTGAGACGCCGGCCGCGCACCATCACCACTTCGTCAGACAGGGCCGGGATGTAGGCCCCGCCCGCGGTGCAGCCGCCGAACACGGCCGAGATCTGCGGCACGCCGTCCTGCGACATGCGGC
>JBAQHC010000206.1:0-7130 GCA_049288095.1 Alphaproteobacteria bacterium
GTTTATACCCTATGTCGCGCCGATCTCCCCCTTTTTGATTCAGGGCTGGACGCTAAATTTTGAAATGCTGTTCTACAGCATTTTTGCGTTCGCTTTGGGATTCCGTCGCTCAATTGGGTTGATCATAATTCTCGGCGCGCTGGTAATTGCAAACTACTTATTGCCGAAAATCGCACCGGGAACGCGCTTCGACACCCATTCAACGCCGGAGCTGTTTGAGTTTGGTATTGGTGTGGGATTGGGTTGGCTCCGCCACCACGTCCGGCTGTGGAGTATCGGCCATAAGACGATTATTGTTCCGGCCCTGATTTGCTTGCACCTTGTCGTGGCCCGACTGATTCCAAATCCGATTTGGATGCCATTGTCTGCGACAATTGTTGTTTCGATATGTGCGCTTTCGAAGGATTACCCGGCTCGAACTCGAGTTGAAAGCTGGCTTATCAGGGGAGGAGATTCGTCTTACGGTTTGTACCTTATTCACGGCTTCGCCATAGAAATTTTGAACTCGACTGGCCACGCCTTGGCAACCGCGCCTTTGCCGGCGCTTCCCCTCGTCCTTGTCGGCGGAATCGTATTGTCATCGGCGGCCATTTCTATTCTCGTGGCGTTTGTGGCAGCGGATGTTCTTCATAAGTATTTTGAGAAGCGAACCATGCGTTGGCTGCGCGGTCTCGTGAGCACGCTCGAAGACCGGAAAGAGCCGATAGGCGGGAGATAGACGTGAGACTGATCCGGCAAGCAGCAATTGCCTTTGCCGCGTTGATCACGATCGGCGTGGGTAATGCGCGAACTCTTCCGGCACCCCGCGTCGGCATCGGGGCGCTTCGCGAGCTGCCGATTGTCGAACGCGCGCCCTACGACGAGAAGGCGAATGCAAACGCTGCCGTTGACAACGCGCTCGGCCGGGCCCTCAAGAGCGGCAAACGCGTGATGATCGATCTTGGCGGCAATTGGTGCGGCGACTGCATCGTGCTTGCGAATTTGATGCGCTTGCCGGAAGTGAAATCATTTATCGATGCGCATTACGAAGTCGCGATTGTCGATGTGGGGCGCTTCGACAAGAATCTGCAAATCCCTGGGCGCTGGGGAATCACGAAGCGGTTGGAAGGCGTGCCTTCGGTCCTGATCATCGATCCGGTGAGCGGCAAGCTGTTGGATCAAGGCCACATCGCTGCATTGGCGGATGCGCGCTCAATGACGCCGCAATCCATTGCCGATTGGCTCGCTCTTTGGGCGAAGTGACTCTTTTTCAGGCGTCACGCGGAAACGCGGAGGCCGCGGAAAATGCGAGTGATGGGCACACAAAGACACGAAGCGGCTCTCGCCTGCGGCGAAGCCCTGGCTTTTGGCTCAAGCATTGGAGATAGGACAGCGCGCTTTCAGCGTGCTAGGGCAGCTTTGTGTCTTCGTCTGCAAATAAAGCTGAATTCTCCGCGCCCTCGGCGCCTTTGCGCGAGCTAATCTCAATACCCGATTTTGGAGAGCTCGGATTCGAGGTCGGGGATGATGGCGAAGAGATCGCCGACCAAGCCGTAATCGGCAATCTGAAAGATCGGCGCGTCGCCGTCTTTGTTGATCGCGACAATCACCTTCGAGTCTTTCATGCCGGCCAAATGCTGGATCGCGCCGGAAATGCCGAATGCGATGTAAAGATCGGGTGCGACCACCTTGCCGGTCTGCCCCACCTGGTAGTCGTTGGGCACAAAGCCGGCATCGACCGCGGCTCTGCTTGCGCCGACGGCGGCGTGCAATTTGTCAGCAAGGCGCTCGAGCAATTTGAAATTTTCGCCTGATTGCATCCCGCGCCCACCGGAAATGATGATCTTCGCCGAGGTCAGTTCCGGCCGCTCGGATTTCGCAAGCTCCTCGGAGACGAAAGAGGAAATGCCCTCATCCTTCGGCGCGGAAATTCTTTCGATCGGCGCAGAACCCGTGTGCTCGACGGCCTTGAATGCGGTCGTCCGTACGGTGATCACTTTCTTTGTATCTTTTGTGCGCACGGTCTGCAGCGCATTTCCGGCATAGATCGGCCGCACGAATGTGTCAGGCGCGACGACTTTGATGATGTCGGAGATTTGCATCACGTCGAGTAACGCAGCCACGCGCGGCAGAATGTTTTTTCCTGTCGTGGTCGCGGGTGCGAGCACGGTGTCGTAGTTCGCCATCAATGACACAATCAGCGCGGCCATCGGCTCGGCGAGGCCGTGCGCGAGCGATGGATCATCCGCGTGAAAAACCTTTTCGACGCCAGAAAGTTTTGACGCCGCTTCGGCGATGCCGGATGCGCCGCTGCCGGCGACCAGCACATGCACCGGTTTGCCGATCTCCAGTGCGGCCGTCACGGTTTTATCGGTCGCGTCCTTGAGCGATTTGTTGTCGTGCTCGGCGATAACGAGAACAGCCATCAGAGCACTCCTTGCGCTTTCAGGGCCGAAACCAGCTCGGCGGCAGAGCCGAGCTTCTTGCCGGCTTGGCGCTTGGGCGGCTCTTCGGTTTTCAAAATCTCCAGGCGCGGCGCGATATCGATGCCGTAGTCCGCCGGTTTCTTCATGTCGATCGGCTTGCGCTTGGCTTTCATGATGTTGGGAAGCGAAGCATAGCGCGGCTCATTCAAGCGCAAATCGGTCGTTACAATCGCCGGCAGCTTGAGCTTAACGGTTTCAAGCCCGCCATCGATTTCGCGCGTCACCAGCGCGGCGCCGTCTTCCTTCACGAGCTTTGAAGCGAACGTGCCTTGCGGCCAACCCAGCAGCGCCGCGAGCATCTGGCCGGTTTGATTGCAATCATCGTCAATCGCCTGCTTGCCAAGAATCACAAGCTCAGGCTTTTCCGCCTCGACAATCGCTTTCAAAATCTTCGCGACCGCCAACGGCTCTACGCTCGCCCCACCGCTGTCCACCAAGATGCCGCGGTCAGCTCCCATGGCGAGTGCCGTGCGGATGGTCTCTTGCGCTTGCGTAGGCCCAATCGAGATCGCAACGATTTCGCTTGCGAGGTTCTTCTCCTTGAGCCGTAGTGCTTCTTCCACTGCGATCTCGTCGAACGGATTCATCGACATTTTCACATTGGCAAGATCAATACCCGAGCCGTCGCTCTTCACGCGGATCTTCACGTTGTAGTCGACGACGCGTTTGACGGGCACGAGGATCTTCATCGGCAATCCCAGTATTGGCTAATAACCCCCCTTGCGGGAGGGTCGAAAAATTGGAGCCTCCACGTAAGCGGAGGGACCGGTTTTTCGGGGAGGGGTTGGCAAACCGCCGAAACAGACCCCTCCCCGAAATTTACTCGCATACAATGCTCGCAAATTTCGACCCTCCCGCAAGGGGAGGGTTGTTCATATGTGTGGTTCCTTCGCCGCGGCGAACACGGGGACCGGCTTGGGGTCGGCGGGATTGAACAGATGCACGCCCGGCCGGCGCATGACGACGACAAGGATCATACCGGCGATAAGGCCGCCAAGATGCGCAAACCAAGCGGTGCCGCGATCGAGCATGAGGGCCATATAGCCGACCTGCGTCACCACCCAGATGATGCCGACCCAGTAAGCCGGCAGCAGCACGGGGATGCGGAAGAACAAGAGAATCCAGATTTTTGAGCGCGGATAGAGCAGAAGATAGGCGCCGATGCAGGCCGAAATCGCGCCCGAGGCGCCAATGAGCGGAAGGTCAGGATTGGGGCCGGCAAGCCCCTCGCAAAGGCCCGCCGCCAACCCGCCGATGAGATAGAAAGCAAGGAAGCGCCGCGAGCCCAGCGCATCTTCCACATTGTCGCCGAACACCCACAGGAACAGCATATTCCCGGCGAGGTGCCAGAAATTCTCGTGGAAGAAGGTGTGCGTAAGCAAGGTGAGCAGCGCCGGCACATGCCAATCGGGCCAATCGCTGGGCGCAGCCGAGGTGGCCGTGAACAGATGCGTTGGAACGAAGCCGAGATTACCCCAAAGCGCCGAGTCGATGTCCGTGCCGGCGAGGAGCCCGATTAAATAGATGATCGTGTTGATGACGATGAGGCCGACGGTCACTCGCTGGAAGTGGATCGTCTTGAGCGAATTGCGGTCGCGCAGCGGAACGAACATAGTGGCATTCTGGAAACTGTCATGGCCCGGTTTATCCGGCCTACGCGGGCCGAAGCCAATAAGATGGCAACTGCTCGAAGGCTGCTACGGCGGGGCGAAGGCCCGGGCCATCCAGACTCACAAAGACTTGAGGGACTCTTGAGGGACTTTGGATCCCCCGGACAAGCCGGGGGATGAGCTGATCAGCCTTCGGCTGCTCAACTCACCTTCCAGCCGAGATGCTGGACGAATTTCGTGAGCACATAGGTCTTCCAGGTGCCGACATCATCCATCAAATTCGCCGCCAACACACCGCCCGAGAGATTGACCACGAAATCGATCGCGGCGTCGCCGTTCTCGTCAATGAAGGCGCGTCCATAGACCTTTTTCTGATTGTAGTCATTCATGGCCATGAAATCGTCTTCCGTCGCTTTGTGCTGAAGCGCGAAGGAGGCGACGAATTGCAGGCTGCGGCAGCGGCGCGGTGCCCGGCTGTTGCAGTCATAGGTCTGGACGCGGAATTTGAGCCCGTCAGCTGCGCCCATCACCAGCGGGTCTCCACCTTCGTCGGTGGTCAGCGTCGCGCTGTAACCATGCGCATCGAGAAGCTCGACAATTTCGCTTCCGGACAAGTCGTTATAGACCGTGCCGTCCGCGCTCACCGGCGTCGACAAAAGAGCCGCACCAACTGCCGCGGCACCTACCAGGATTCCGAGCTTCATAGCCGGCCCCCACTAACCCAACCCATTAACCATACTATGGCGCCGAGTGCGCACACGCACAAGGCCGAAGCGGTCGTTCGCGAGGCCGATACGCGGCTTTTCCGCAACCCTCAAGGGAAGTCGTGCAAAGCTGGCACACCTTTGAAACCGCGCGCCCCGCACACAGCTCACAAGCGGGCAGTTCTATAATCGCGCGAAGTCTCGAAACTGCAGAAATCCGCCCCGGCGAAGGAAATACGCGTAACGGGCGCATCTGGCACGCCTTCTGCTCTTCCGTTAGGCGAGCCCCCGGGAAGGGGCGAGAGACTTTGGTATTCAGGAGTTAAGGCCCATGATCCGCTTTGTCAGCAAGTTCGTTCGTGACGAGTCGGGCGTTACCGCGATGGAATACGGCATGATCGCCGCCTTGATCGCAGTCGTTATCCTCGGCGTTCTTCAGGGCCTCGGCACCCAGCTCAATTCGACCTTCTTCAAGATCTCGAGCGCCATTACGGCTGCCAACAGCTAATCGCCGAAATCATCTAAACAAGCCGGCGCTGCTCCTCGGCGCCGGCTTGTTTCGTTTTTATCCACCCATCGCTCGCGAACGCGGCATGGTTTCTGCTCTGTTAATTCGCAAGGGCTGCCAAAGGAAATTGGCGCCATGTGGGTAAGTGGGGCAGTTCATGTTTGGGCTTGTTCGTTCGTTCGCTCGCGATGAAGCGGGCGTGACCGCGATGGAATACGGCATGATCGCCGCGCTGGTGGCGGTTACCATTTTGAGCATCCTTGCAACGCTCGGTCAGGATCTCAACCGGACCTTCACCTTGATTCAGTCTGGCCTTGCGACGCCGACGAATTCTTAAAGGCGCCATCCGCTGAGGCGCGTTCTCAAAAAAGCGGCGCCTCGTCGCAAAGGCCGTTTGCGCGCGCAACGTAAATACGCACAAATTCCGCCTACTGAACAATTTGTATCGAAATGTGCCGCGCCGGGACACGCGAATTGCGTGTGTCTTAGGGCGCGAGTTCCGCTCTGACACTTAACGTGGTGAGTGAAGCCTTAAGGTAAAAGATCAAATGGCGGATTTATGCGCTTTCACCTCGCGCAGCAGGTGATTTCGGCACTTGGCACGCCTCCTGCTCCTTGTAGGCCATCCCCGGCTGGAGACGGGGTTAGTTATCAGGCCCATACAGGAGTTTGCGCCATGAAGACCTTCCTCAAGAATTTCGTCCGCGACGAGTCCGGTGTCACCGCGATGGAGTACGGCATGATCGCCGCTTTGATCGCCGTCGTGATCCTCGGTGTTCTTCAAGGCCTCGGCACGCAGCTCAACTCGACCTTCTTCAAGATCTCGAGCGCCATTACGGCTGCCAACAGCTAAGTCTTACTGCCCCGCCTCCTCGCCACGCATGAAACTAAAGGCCGGATTTGCTCCGGCCTTTATTTTTTCGGGGAAAACCCATCCGGAAATGGCGGCGCGAAAGGCATGAGCCAGCGCCAAGCGTGAACAACGTTCAGTCCACGGAGGGAGCGCCACGCAGCGCCTCTTGACGAGCGTTACGCTCACCCCCACCTCAACGCTTATCTCGCAAATTGCGCCTGGCGCTCGGTCGTCATCCTGAGCCTGACGAAGGATGCCGGTTCGCGCCCGGCACCCAAAGGACGTCACGCGCGCCCTTGTCATTGAGATATCGTGCGGCGACAAACAAGAAATCGGAGAGCCGATTGAGATATTTGAGCGCGGGCGCGCTGACGCTTTCGCGCGCCGTGAGCGAAACTAGAATTCGCTCCGCGCGCCGGGCGATCGTGCGCGCAAGATGCAAATAGGCTGAGGGCGGCGTTCCGCCCGGCAAGACAAAGGAGTTAAGCGGCTGAAGCTCCGCATTGAGTGTGTCGATGTCGCGCTCAAGGCGGGAAACCTGTGCTTCGGTGATGCGCAAAGGTTCGTAGGGCAGGGTTTCGCCCGCGGGCGGCGCTGGCGTTGCGAGGTCTGCCCCGAGATCGAAGAGATCGTTTTGGATTGCCGCGAGCATATCGTCGACGGTGCCGGAGGTGTGAAGCCGCGCAATGCCGATCGCGGAGTTGGTTTCGTCGACCGTGCCGTACGCTTCGACTCTGAGGTCGCTCTTCTTGCGCCGCTCGCCGTTTGCGAGCGCTGTCGAGCCGTCGTCACCGGTCTTGGTGTAGATCTTGGTGAGACGCACCATCTAGTGATGCCGGGCGAAGAAGAAGCCGATCATGATGATGACGATTGCGACGGCCTGAAGCATGACGCGCAGGCGCATCAGCTTGTTCGACCATTTGCGGCTGAACTCGCCGCCTCTCCACATGCTGTAGAGGCCGGCGATGAGCACCGCAAGAACGGCAAGGC
>JBAQHC010000207.1:0-4894 GCA_049288095.1 Alphaproteobacteria bacterium
GCCGCACGATCTGGCTCGAAGGGCGCTTGCGGCCGTGGCAAGGCGATGCATCACGCATTGTCGGCATGTTTGTCGACGTAACGCGCTTTGCCGAAGCGAAGAGTGAAGCCGAGCGCCAGGCGCGCGAGATTTTCGCCGCGATTCAAAAGCACGAGCCCGACGTCGCCGCGGCCATGCTCGACAAGAAGGGCTCGGAGCAGCTTGCCTCGGCTATAGCAGAAGCCGAGCGCAGCCGGCACGAGCTCGCCGCCCTGGCGCAGCGTTATGCCGCCGAGAGAACGCGCGCCGAAGAAGCGAACCGGGCGAAGACAGAATTTCTGGCCAATATGAGCCACGAGCTCAAGACGCCGCTCAACGCGATCATCGGCTTCTCCGAGATCATGAATAATGAGCTTTACGGCGCGATCGGCGATGAACGCTACCGCAGCTATGCGAGCGCGATCTACGACAGCGGCCGCCAGCTTGCGCAGCTCATCGACGACATATTGGAAATGTCGAAGATCGAGGCCGGGCGCGTTGAGCTCAACCCGGAGGATTTAGACCTCGAAGGGCTGGTCGCGGAGTGCGTGCGCCTTATCGAGCCGAGCGCGCGCGATGCCGGCGTTGCGATCGATAATCTTGTCATCGAGCCGCCAATTGCCGTTGGCGACCGGCGGGCAACCAAGCGCGTCCTGATGAACCTCCTCACCAATGCCGTCAAGTTCACGCCGCGCGGCGGCGGCATCAATCTCGGCATCGAGTCGGATGCGAAAACCGTCACGGTTTCGGTCAGCGACACCGGCATCGGCATTCCGGAAGATGATCTTGAGCGCATCATGGCGCCGTTCGAACAAGTCGAGCAGCACTCCGCGCGCTCGCATCGCGGCGCAGGGCTAGGCCTTGCGATTTCCAAGGCGCTCTCGGAGATGCAAGGCGGCAAGCTGAAGATTGAATCGACGCAAGGCGTCGGCACCAAAGTGAGCCTCGTGCTTCCGCGCGAACGCGTGAGGGACTCCGGTATTGCTCACGCTAGCTAGATCTTTCACTCTCTCAACGTCATGGCCGGCCATGACGGCGTAAATTGCCGTTGTCGATGTTGCTACATCAATTTTCTGAACGATAAGTCCACCGCCCGTCACAAATACCAGTCGAATTCCTGCGGGCTGATCACTTGGCGGAAGATCTTAAGTTCGTCCTTCTTCGCCTCGGCATAGAGACCGACATAAGTGCCAGTCGGTCCGCGCCACAAGATAGCTAAGATTGACGTGCCTCATCTTATTTTCCGTGCGTGAGAGGAAATGCATCACTTTTGGGGAGTTGTGCGATTACCGGCTCATAATATGCTTCACCGCGGCAAAAAATGACCGATCGCGCATGGGGGATTCCTGAGTGACAGGCATGCAATCTGGCATCCAAGACAAGTCAAAGACTGAGCCGCTGCTTTCAATTCAATATGTTCGCGCGATTGCGGCGACATCGGTCTTGTGGTGGCACATTACTGAGCAAAAGCCATTACTTGGCTGCGCCCTCGGCAAAATTGGACATTTCGGCGACTTCGGCGTCGATCTCTTCTTCGTCGTCAGCGGCTTCGTCATGGTGCTGGTGACGACCAATCGCGAGTCACGGCCGTCGGACTTCATGACCATGCGGGCAATTCGCATCGTTCCCATCTACTGGCTTTACACCTTCGCGGCGGCGGCCGTTCTACTCATTCGTCCTGGGCTTTTCTCCTCCAATGAACTGACGTGGCGCCACTTCCTGCTTTCTCTTGCCTTCATTCCGCACGCGCTCGCCAAATATCCAACCGACACATCGCCGCTCATCAAGATCGGCTGGACACTCAACTACGAGATGTTCTTCTACGTGCTGTTTGCACTCTCGATGCTCGTTTCCTATCGCAGACGGGTTGTGATGACGGGCGCCATAATCACGGGTCTTGTTCTAGTCGGATTGTTCGGCATCGGCGCGAATACCGTGCTGGGAACATTCTTCACCCGCGACATTATGCTCGAATTCGTCTTCGGCATGGCGATAGCTTCGCTGCCACGGCAGCTTGCGCTCGGCTGGGGCAAGTGGTCGACCATGGCCGTGATCGCTGGCGCCGGGCTTTGCCTTATCGTGAGCTCATTTCATCAGGACTGGCCGAGAGCGCTCAGGGCCGGCGTTCCCGCCGGCGCAATGGTTTGGGGATTGGTTGCACTCGAGCGCCGGAATCCGCTTGCGCGAAATGCCCCTCTACTTGAGATCGGCAACGCCTCCTACTCCGTCTACCTCTTCCAGCTTTATCCAATCGCGGTCTTTCGGGCGCTTGCGGAACACACAGAGGTTGCTTCATGCCGCGCTGTACCGGCCACTACATTCGTGCTCGCCTGCCTCGGGTCAGTGCTGGTCGGAGGCGTGCTTTCATATCGCCTGATTGAAAAACCGACTCTAAAGCTCTTGCATCAAGCAGTCGGCTCGCTTCGCCCCAGGACTACTTAGAAGCACACGCTGGGCGGCGCTCACAAATACCAGTCGTATTCCTGCGGGCTGATCACCTGGCGGAAGGTTTTAAGCTCGCCCTTCTTCGTCTCGGCATAGAGATCGACATAAGTGCCGGTGAGATACTCGCGCATCAGCGCCGAAGACTGAAATGCGCGCAGCGCATCGTCGATATTGAGCGGCAAGGTTGGATCAACCTCTCCACTCGCATTGCCGACAAAAGCCGGCCCTGGATCGAGCTTGTTGGTCAGGCCGTAATGCATGCCGGCGAGCATCGCCGCGAGCACGAGATAGGGGTTTGAATCCGCGCCCGAGACGCGATGTTCGATGCGCCGCGCCGCGCTGTCGCCTGCGGGCACGCGCAGGCCCGTCGACCTGTTGTTGACGCCCCAATGGCGATTGACCGGCACGAAGAGATTGGGAACGTAGCGGCGATAGGCGTTGAGGTTCGAAGCGAAAATCGCCATCGCATCGCCCATGGTTGCCTGCAAACCGCCGATCGCATGGCGCAACAAGGGCGAGCCCTGAAGGCTTCCGTCGTCGAAGACATTTGCGCCGGCCGCATCGACGAGGCTGCAATGAACGTGAAGGCCGCTGCCGGCGCGATCGATCCACGGCTTGGGGAGAAAAGTTGCGTCCAGTCCATGCGCGCGGGCGATACTGACGACGATGTGACGCAGCAGTGCCGAGTGATCGGCAGCGACCACGCAGTCATCCGTGTGCTGAAGATTGATCTCGAATTGGCCCGCGGAATATTCAGAGGTCGCTGCCGAAGTCGGCACGCCCTGCGCCAGCGCGGCCGCCTCGATCGCTTCAAGCACGCGTGAAAAGCGGTCGAGCTCACGAATTTCATAGACATTGCCGACGACGGGCGTTTCCCCGGCGATGTCGGCCGCAATCAGTGGTTCACGGCCCGCCCCGCGTTTTCTATCGATCAGATAAAACTCAAGCTCGAACGCCACGACGGGCTTCAGCCCCAGCGGCGCAAACCTCTGCAGCACATGGCGCAAGATGTTGCGCGGCTCAACCATCGCCGGCCGCCTGGCTTCGGTGAGCGTCATCTGAACTTGCGCGCGCGGCGGATCGGCCCACAGCGCCGGCACCAGCGTTCCCGCGACCGGATAAGCGTGACCATCGGGGTCGCCGTCTTCAAAGCCGCGGCCCATCGGATCCGACATGGCACCAGTCACATCGAGCAGATAGACCGTGAGCGGGATTTGCAGCCCGCTGTCGTAGAGCTTTTCAAGATCGCGAATGGGATAGCGCTTGCCACGCACGCGCCCGCAGAGGTCGACGAAGATCGCGTCAACATGTGTGACGCCCGGAAAGCGCGCCAGAAACGCGCGCGCCTCATCGGCCGTGCCCGCCGCAACCGGCGCCAGCGCCGGGGCCGCCATCTCACTTGGCCGCACGGTCACATTCATGGATCGAGCCTCTTGCCTCCGGATTATAAGCCGCGCGCCGGCTAAATATCAGCCTAGCCGGCTCCGCCCAAGGCTGGGTTAAGGCGATTAGGGGGATGGACTCGGCGGCTGCGGCCCCGCATTGCCGTCCGGCCCGGGCCCTGGGCCTTCAGGTGGCGGGCCTGGCTGCGGGCCGGGAGCGCCGGCGGGCGGACCATCTTGGCGCCATTGGCCAAAGCGGCGCCCGAGCCAGCCTTGGCGCCTGTTCGACGCCTTCGTATTCAGACTTTGTGCAATTGCTTTGCGCTCCTCAGGCGTGAAATCAGTGATGACGGCGGCAAAGAAATCGACCGCCTGCTCGCGTCCTCTTGCCTCAACTTCGGCAGAGTGCTCGAGTGCCTTGCGGTAGGCGGCAAGATCGAACGGCTCCGCCGCCATGGCCGCGATTACCTGGTCGCGTGCCGCAAGCACATCGGCGAGCTGCTTCCTGAACACCTCGCGCCGCGCTTGCATCTGCTCTCGGACCTTCGCCCTCGTCTCCGGCGACAGCTGGGAGAAATACATCCCGGGCGGAAGCGTTAAGTCGCGGCTCGGGAACGGGCGGCGCGGCTGGAATCCCTGGCGAAGCGACATGCCGACAAAAAAGGCATCGCCCGCAAGCGCGAGCACCAGCAGGATCCAAAGCGCCGTCGTGCCCCAGCGCGCGGGAGGCTGTGAGGGAAGATCCGACTGGCTCACAAATTCGCCCCGTCCTGGGTGATCGCGGGGCTGCCCCAAAGAGCGCTCAAGACCTCGGTATCGGACTGCGCAGCATCAACGCCCGAAGGCAACAGCGCGCCGGCGCCCAGCCCCAGACAGATAGCAATCGCCAGAATGGCGACCGGACGTGCGATCGCCGCGCCTCCAAAGCTCGGTATACGGATGATTTCACCGAAGCCGGGCATTGCCCCGCCGCGGCGCCCGCCGCTGGGGAGCGTGCGCATCCGCGGCGGCGGCGCGGTCTCGAGAACACGCGCCCGCAATGCATCGTC
>JBAQHC010000208.1:0-4436 GCA_049288095.1 Alphaproteobacteria bacterium
GCTTAATAGCGTCGATTGCGGGCAAATTCATTGCCGTTCACCCCGATAGCGATCGAGCGCCTGAATATCGACCGTGTCGAAACGCTCACGTATCCGAAACAGGAAAATGCCAATGACGATGAAGGCGATAAGAACCGAGAAGGCGACGCTGATCTCCACGACAAGCGGCATACCTTTGGCGCCGGTTGCCGCGAGCACGAGCCCATTCTCGAGCGACATGAAGCCGACGACTTGGCTGATTGCATTGCGCCGCGTCACCATCATGAGAAGGCCAATAAGAAGAACCGATAACGCGAAGGCGAGGTCTTCACGCGCCAGTGGATCAGCCTCCGCCGTCACGCGCAGCATGACAACCATGGAGAGGGCGACAAGGCCGATGCCGGCGAGCATGGTCGGCCCCACGCCCACGACAGTCTCGATCTCGCGATGAACGCCGAGCCGCTTGATCATGCGGTGGAGCGCCACCGGGATAATGATGGCTTTGAAAAACAGCGCGATCGCGGCAGTCACATAGAGATGGGGCGCATCCTGCGTGTAAGCCTGCCAGCCGACCGAGAGCGCCAGCACCGTTGCATGCAACGCGTAGACATTGAGCAGCGCATAGAGCCGATCTTGGTAGAGCATCATGAAGCTCACCAGCACAAGGCTGCCAGCGAGAAGATGTGCGATATCGAAATCAAGGCCGTGCATCTAGAGACCACGAGAGACGAAGCGAAGAAGCACGCCGAGAAGGCCAAGCATCAGGGCCGCGCCGAGGAAATCAGGCACGCGGAACACGCGCAGCTTGGCCGTCATGGTTTCGAACAAAGCGAGCGCAAATCCACCGATAAGGAGCTTGCCGAGATAAGCCACGCTGCCGATCACATAGGAGAGCCAGGCGTCGCCCGGTGCGGCAAGACCCCACGGCACAAAGATGCAGGCGATGAGCGAGACGTAGAGAAGAAGGCGCACCGAAGCGCCGAGCTCGATCAAAGCCAAATGCCGCCCTGAATATTCGAGCACCATGGCTTCATGAACCATCGTTAGCTCGAGATGCGTTGCGGGGTTGTCGACCGGAATACGGCCGTTCTCGGCAATCGCCACCATGATGAGCGCGACAAGCGCGAGGCCTAGAGACACGCGCAATCCGATATTCGATGTCAGCATCTCGTTTGCGAGCGTAGAGAGCTGGGTCGAGCCCGCGATGATCGAGACCGTGAAGGCGATCATGAGCATTGCAGGCTCGGCGAGGCTCGCGATCATCATCTCACGGCTCGAGCCGATTCCGCCGAAGCTCGTGCCGACATCCATACCTGCGAGCGCGAGCGCAAACCGGCCAAGGCCCAACAGCGCAACGATCGCGATGAGATCAGCCGACCAGCTGAACATCAGCTTCGTTGCGAAGGTCGGCACGAGCGCCGCTGCGACCCAAGTCGATGCAAGAATCACATACGGCACGGCAAGGAACAGCCAGGAGGCGTTCTCCGCGACGACGACTTCTTTTCTGAACAGACGCAGAAGATCCCTGTAGGGCTGGATGAGCGACGGCCCGCGGCGGCGCAAAAGCCGCGCCTTCACGCTGCGAACAAACCCTGTGAGCAGCGGCGCGAGCACCAGCACTGCCAGCACCTGAATACCCTGCAAGGCGAGATCGGTGATCACGGCCATAGCGCGAGCACCAGAAGCAGGACGACGAGCGAGCTGAAGACGAGGCTGAGATAGCGCCTGATGGTGAGGAACTGGAGCCGATTGAGCTTGTCGGCGAGAAAGCCGACAATTCTACTGATCGGGTCATAGAGAGCTTCCCACAAAACGTCGTGCAGGCTGATACGCAAGCGTGAGGGAGTGAGATCGCCGGGCGGCGGCATGTCGACCGCTTCGCTAGCGTTGAAAGCGAAACGGCCGAACACACGCCGTATCGGCTGGGCGAAGCCGCCAGCACTGTATTGTGTTAAGGGGCTCGGTTCCGGATATCCGCAATCCCAAGCCGGCGCGCGGCGCAACTTAGCGGCCGCAAAGAAACGCACGCAGACAGCGGCGCCGAGCGCGGTGAAGAGCATGAACAGGAAAACCAGAAGGCCGTTATAGGAGCTTCGGCTCTCTGTAATAGGAATGATCGACAGCCACGGCACGCCCATCTGCGCCGGCATGCGAGCGCCCGTCGCCGCGATGGTCGCGGGCGCGATCGCATCGATTGCAAGGCCCGGGAAAATGCCGGCCGCGAGACAAAGCAATGCAAGAAGGCCCATCGCAATCTGCGAGAAGAGATCGACTTCATGGGCCTGCGACGGCGCGGCGCTGCGCGGACGGCCCAGGAATGTGATGCCGAAGCCTCGCACAAAACACGCGGCCGCGAGCGCCGTTGCCAGAGCGAGCATTGCGCCCGCAGCGGGGACGGAGATCTTCAATCCCCATTGCGGCAGATCAGGGCTTTCGAGGATCGCTTGCAAGCTCAACCATTCGGACACAAAGCCATTGAAGGGCGGCAGCGCCGAAATCGCGATCGATCCGGCAAGAAAGGCAACAGCCGTGCGCGGCATCACATGGATAAGGCCGCCGAGGCGCTCCATGTCGCGCTCGCCGGTCGCCGACAGAACTGCGCCGGCACCCATGAACAAGAGACTCTTGTAGGCGGCGTGATTGAAGATGTGAAACAGCGCAGCAGTGAACGCGAGCGCCGCCGCGCCGGCGACGTGATTTGCGCGAAACCCAAGCGCGAGGCCCAAGCTGATGAAGATGAGACCAACATTCTCGATCGTGCTGTAGGCAAGCATGCGTTTGAGATCGGTCTGGATCACGGCGTAAAGCACGCCCACAACCGCTGTCAGTGCGCCCGAGATGAGCACGACAACGCCCCACCACCACTCCGGAGGGCCGAGAAGATCGAAGACGATCCGGACAAAGCCATAGATGGCGACTTTCGTCATCACGCCGCTCATCAATGCTGAAACATGGCTTGGCGCAGCCGGATGCGCGAGCGGCAACCAGACATGAAGCGGCACTAGGCCCGCCTTTGATCCCGCGCCGAACAGCGCAAGCAACAGAACGAGCACGACGAAAAGATGCGATGGGTGATGAGCGCGCATCGCTTCGAAGGCATAACCTCCCTCAGGCCCCGCAAGGAGTCCGAAAGCGAGGAGGAGCGCGAGCGTGCCCGCACTCGCCATGACGATATAGACATAGCTTGCGCGAACATTCTCAGGGTCGCGGTGATGCGCGGCGACAAGGGCCCAAGACGCGAGCGACATCACTTCCCATCCAACGAGAAAGGAGAAGGCGTCATCGACCAAGAGAACAAGATTCATCGCCGCGAGAAATGCCGGATAAAATGGCAGCACACGTTGCGGCTCCTCCTCGTGCCGGCCATAGCCAAGCCCATAGAAGCTTGCCGCTGAGCCTCCCAAGTTGATGACGACAAGAAAGAAGGCCGACAGCGCATCAAGGCGAAAATGCGCGCCGATCCACGGCACGCCAAGCGGAAGCGTGAGCGTTATCGCCGGGGCGGTGGTGAGAAGCACTCCAAGCGCATCGATAAGCAAGAAGACTGAGACAACGGTGCTTGCGCCATAGATGAGATAGGTGCCTGCCTTGTGCCGCCCGAGGAACACGGCGATTGCGGCAAGCCCCAGCAAAGCCGCTATGCCCCAAAGCGAATAGACGAGCGGCATAAGGCTACCTTCCTCGCGCCTTGCGCCGCTTGGGCGGCGCGCCGGTACTGCCTGCTTCCACTGCTTCGCGCGACGCGCCCTTTAAACGCACACCACGTCCGCCGCCTTGGCTCGTATTGCCCTCGCCAATGAGCTCAATGCCGGCTGCGTTGAGCGCCGCAACGAGCTTCACAAGAGAATCGACATTGCCGCGGATGACGCCGTCGCTCGCCTCCATCCGTTGGATCGTTGGCACGGACAGGCCTGCCAATGAAGCAAGCGCCTTTTGGTCAAGACCAACAAGGGCCCGTGCGGCGCGCAATTGCTGAGCGGTGAGCACTTTTCGTCCGAATCATTTTCTATCAGCAAACGATAATATATTGATTGCTTGCCATGGAATATGATGTCCAGCGCATCAGATTGTCGCGGAAGGATATATGTTCGTCCGATCCGCCAAGCCCGTGTAACTACACGAGGCTGGTTCGGGCGTGAAAGGCCGCCTTAAGCGGACATCCTGAATGGGGCTCTTCCAGCGCTCTCCGTCTCGCCGCCGATCGGATTGGGCGGCTCAGGGCGGGCCGATTGCGGCACCCATTTGTGAAGCATATCGGTGATCTGCTCGGCCTTGAGCGGCTTATTGAGATAGTCATCCATGCCGCCTGCAATGCACTTCTCGCGATCGCCCGTCATCGCATCGGCGGTCAACGCAATGATTGCCGTATGACGCTCGCGCTCATTTTCTTCCTTGCGAATAATGCTCGTTGCCTCAAAGCCATCCATCTCAGGCATATGGCAGTCCATGAACACGAC
>JBAQHC010000209.1:0-2453 GCA_049288095.1 Alphaproteobacteria bacterium
GATCCGGCCTTGTGGCTGCTCAATGAACACGTCGCCACTGAACTTGTGCCACTGGCGCCGCTCATAAAACGCAAAATTGTGCGATTCGGCAAACAAGAGAGCGAAATGGATTGCGGCAGCGTCTAGCTCCTTGAGCGCGATATCGAGCGCGCGCGAGGCGAGACCTTTGCGCCGTTCATCAGCACGTGTCGCAACACCGCCGATGCCGCCAATCCTGACGCGCCGTCGATCCCACAATCCCGAGTGAATCTGGATGCCCACATGAGCGATTAGCTCGCCGCTCTGGTTCCTCACCATCACGCGTTGTTGCGGCGGCTGCGCCACGATGTGCGCCCAAGGCGGAGGCGGAGATAAATCGGGCGGCCAGACCGAGTTAGAGAGGGGCTGCACCTGCGCCCAAGCCGGTCCGGCAGGTTCGATGGCAAAGGTCGCGCCAGTGCTCACCACGGCAATCCGCAGAGATCGAGGCGCCCCTTTGGCGATTGCTTCATGTCCAGTGACATGCACTTGCCGAACGTGAAAGGCACGCTGCCCTTTCCCGGCTGCTCGACCAGCACTTCGCCATCGAACAAACGCCAACCGGAGCGGGAATAAAAGCCCGGCATAGTGGGCATGCAAAAGAGCAGGCCGAAATCCGCGCCACGCAGCTTCAGCTCGTGGCAGGCGCGTTCAAGTGCGACGGACGCAATTCCTTGGCCGCGCCGGTCGGGCATCGTCGAAACACTACCAATGCCGCCGACGGTTACCGGCTCGTCATTGAGCAGGCAACGGCGCAAGAGGAACGCGACATTGCTGCAGAGCTGTCCCTGTTCGTCGCGAACGATGACACGATAATCTTTCGGTGCCCAAGACAGCCCAAAGAAGGGGTCGGAAGGGGCACGCGCTGGAAACGCGACGCGGAATAGAGCCTTCAAATCGTCGCCGAGATCTGCCGCGGATTCGACGATGATGCGCATGTTAGAAGAATGAGGATGCGGCGAAGCTTGCAGCTTTCACGAGCGGCGCCGGATAGACGCAGTAGAGCGTTGTCAAAATCGCGGTGACGGCGAGGACGAAGCGCAACTCAAGTCCCAATCCATCTTTGAATGCCGGGGCGGGCTCGTCGAAATAGACGATCTTCACGAGGCCAAGATAATAGAAGAGGCCGACGGCGGAGGAAAGCGCGCCGATCACGGCGAGCGGCACGAGATGCGCGTTCACGGCGGCGACGAACACATAGAACTTGCCGAAGAAGCCGGCGAGCGGCGGCACGCCTGCAAGCGAGAGCGCAAACACGATCACGGTGAAGGCGAGCATAGGCCGGCTGCGTGCAAGGCCCGCGAGATCCTTGATGTCCTCGACCGCGCCGGTCTGGCGGCGCATTGCCAACACGACAACGAATACGCCGATCGTCATCACGACATAGATCGCCATGTAGATGAGCACGGCGCGCACACCGGCCTCGGTGCCGGCGGCAAGACCCATGAGCGCATAGCCGGCATGGCCGATCGATGAGTAAGCCAAGAGGCGCTTGATATTGGTTTGGCCGATCGCGGCGAACGCACCCCAAATCATCGAGGCGGCGGACACGAACACGATGATTTGGCGCCATTCCTCGGCGAGCGGTCCGAACGGGCCCATCATCACGCGCACCAAAAGAGCCATAGCGGCGAACTTCGGTCCGGCGCCAAAGAAGGCCGTGACAGGCGTTGGCGCGCCTTCGTAAACGTCGGGCGTCCACATGTGGAACGGCACGGCCGAGATCTTGAACGCCAGGCCCGCAGCGATAAAGACGATGCCGATGATCATGCCGATGGCCGGCGTCTGGCCGTGAAGCGCTGCAACGATACCTTCGAAATGCGTCGTTCCGGAAAAACCGTAAACCAGCGAGCAGCCATAAAGCAGGAGGCCGGACGAAAGCGCGCCGAGAACGAAATATTTGAGGCCCGCTTCGCTCGAGCGTTCGTTGTCGCGATTGAACGCCGCGAGCACGTAGAGTGAAAGACTTTGGAGTTCGAGTGAAACGTAAAGTGAGATGAGATCGTTCGCCGAAACCATCAGCATCATGCCGACGGTCGCAAGCGCGACGAGGATCGGAAACTCGAACCGCACCATCTTTTCAAGGCGCAAGTAATCAAGGCTGATCCACAGCGAGCCAATGGAAGCGGCAAGGATCGCGATCTTCACGAATGACGAGTAGGCATCGACGACGAATGTGCCGTGAAACGCAAGCAAGCGGTCGCCCGGGATGGCTGCAACCATTGCGCCGACAGCAACCATGAGCGCCATGGTGAGATAGGTGATGAGCCGCAGCGACTTGTCGCCACGAAACACGCCGAGGATGAGCAGCGCCATGGCACCAACCGAAAGCACGATCTCCGGCGCGGCGATGACGAGATAACGATCGAACGAGATGTCGGGCGCGTTCGGCATTAGCGGATTGCCCCGTTGGCTGCACTCGATCCCCTCTCCCC
>JBAQHC010000210.1:0-25882 GCA_049288095.1 Alphaproteobacteria bacterium
GCCCGATGTCGAGACCGTAAAGCGCGGCCTCGAGCCCGCTTTGGTCGGCCGGCGGATCGCGCATGTCGATCTCCGTCGCAAGGATCTCCGCATCCCTTTCCCCGCGCATTTCGCCGAGCGGCTTTCCGGCAAGCGCATCACCGGGATGGGACGGCGGGCGAAGTATCTTCTCGCCGATCTTGATGACGGCGAAACGCTCATCATCCATCTCGGGATGTCAGGCCGGCTTACGCTCTCGGGCAAGAAGGCGCTCGCGCCCGGCAAGAATGGCAAGGGCGGCTATTACCACGAGATTCGCCCGCTTACGCAGCACGATCATGTGGTGTTCGACCTCGATGATGGCGAGCGGCTCGTCTTCAACGATCCGCGCCGCTTTGGCCTTATGAGTCTCGCGCCCACCGCCGAGCTTGCTGACGCGCCGTTCTTTCAGCACCTCGGTATCGAGCCGCTTGGAAACGAACTCTCGGCCGAGCATCTGCTCGACGGACTCAAGGGGCGCAAGACCTCGCTCAAGGCGGCGCTGCTAAATCAGACTTTCGTTGTCGGGATCGGCAATATTTATGCGTGCGAGGCGCTGCACCGCGCGCGGCTCTCACCCAAGCGCCTCTGCAACACCATGAATCGCGAGCGCGCCGCGCGGCTTGCAGAAGCTATTAAAGCAGTGCTGACCGAAGCCATCGAAGCCGGCGGTTCCTCGCTCAAAGATTACGTGCAAGCCGATGGCAGCCTCGGCTATTTTCAGCACCGCTTCGCCGTTTATGATCGCGAAGGACAGCCCTGTCCGCGCAAAACCTGTAAAGGCACTAAAATCCGCCGCATCGTTCAGAGCAACCGCTCAACCTTCTATTGTCCCAACTGCCAACGCTGAAATTTGGAGCTTCGATGAGAGTGCGTTCGCGTTCCCTGCTATGGATTGGCCTGTTTCTCTTCTCCGCGATCGCGCTCGGCTCGTGCAGCAAGCCGCAAACCGGCCCGGCGATGTGGCACATCACCGATGCCGATAGCGACATCTACCTCTTCGGTACATTCCATCTCCTGCCGGCGAACCTCGATTGGCAGAAGCCGGCGATGGTCGCCGCCTTCGACAAATCATCGATCCTCATCATGGAGGCGGACGTGACCGGCGCGGCGCCGGGCGATGTCGTCAAGCTCATTCAGCAATATGGGCTCGCACCGCCGGACAAGCCTCTCAGGAGCCGCCTCACGCCCGATGAAGTGAAGCAATATGAGGCGATTGCGAAATCGGTCGGGCTTGATCCGGCCGTGCTCGACCCGTACCAGCCCTGGTATGCGGCGACTGTTTTGTCGCTGAAATATGCGCAGGCGCATGGCATGCAAGCGAGCGAAGGCGCCGAGGAAAAGCTGGTCAAAGCAGCCGAAACCGAGAACAAGCCGCGCGCCTATCTCGAAACCATCGAGCAGCAAATTCAATTTCTTGCCGGTCTACCCGAACAAACGCAAAACGAGATGTTCGTGGCAACGCTGAAGGAGGTCGGAACCTCCGACAAACTTCTCTCCGACATGCAGACGGCTTGGGAGAAGGGCGACACGAAGGCTATGGCGAAGCTCTTCGATTCCTCAATCAAGGAAGTGCCTGATCTCTATCAAACTTTGATCGTCGAGCGGAACAAGCGCTGGGCCGGCGAGATCCAAAAGCTGCTCGCAGGCAGCGGCAAAGTGTTCATCGCAGTCGGCACCGGACATCTCGTCGGCAATGACAGCGTTGTGGCGCTGCTGCGCGAACGCGGCATCAAGGTCGAAGGGCCGTAAGCGTCTGCGCAAGCATGGATCACCTCTCCCTTTAGGGAGAGGTCGATGATGCAAGTCAGCTTGCATCATCGGGTGAAGGTGAATTGCGCTCGCCAGTCTCCGTCGCGTCAGTACCCTCACCCTGCCCTCTCCCTAAAGGGCGAGGGAATCCATTCTCACTCTTTGGAGTGAGCCCGCGCGTGATTCATTGAAATTAAGGAAGCGCAGGCCGATGCTCGCAGCTGACGCGAGCGTCGCTGCCTCTTTATCCGCGCGAGGGACCTATGGCTTATGAAACTTTGATCGTCGAAACCGACGGGCCTGTCGGCATCATCACGCTCAATCGTCCCGATGCGCTCAATGCACTTTCGACCAAGCTGATGAACGAGATGACGGAGGCGGTCGATAAGTTTGAGGCCGATCCCGCCATTCATGTGATGGTGCTCTTGGGTTCGGCCAAGGCATTTGCCGCGGGTGCCGATATCAAGGAGATGGCGTCCAAGAGCTATATGGACGTCTATAAAGAGGATTTCATCACAGCGAATTGGGAGCGCATCACGCGGGCGCGCAAGCCAGTGATCGCGGGCGTTGCGGGTTTTGCGCTCGGCGGCGGCTGCGAGCTTGCCATGATGTGCGATTTCATCATCGCGGCGGACAACGCGAAATTCGGTCAGCCGGAGATCACGCTCGGCATCATGCCGGGCGCTGGCGGCAGCCAGCGAATGACGCGCTTCATCGGCAAATCCAAGGCCATGGACATGATCCTGACCGGGCGCATGATGGACGCAGCAGAAGCCGAACGATGCGGCCTTGTTTCGCGCGTGGTGCCGGTCGACGGCTTGCGCGAGGAAGTGATTAAGACGGCAAAGAAAATTGCCGACTTCTCGGTGCCGATCGTGATGATGGCCAAAGAGAGCGTCAATCGCGCGTACGAAACCACGATGTCCGAAGGCATCAGGTTTGAGCGGCGTCTCTTCCATTCGATGTTTGCAACCGAAGATCAGAAGACCGGCATGGCCGCCTTCGTCGAGAAGAAGAAGCCGAAATTCGAAAACCGCTAGGCGAGAGGTCGCGCCGGTTCTAATTGACGGGCCGAGAGGGCCTCGCTATAGAAGCCGACCTTGAATTGAGGGCCCCGATGGCGAACACGAAGTCAGCAAAGAAGGCATTGCGCAGGAGCGAGCGCCGCACGGTGATAAATACCAATCGGAGCAGCCGCTTAAAGACCTTCGTGCGTGCCGTCGAGCTGGCTTTGGCAGCGGGCGATGCCGCCAAGGCGCGCGAGGCCTTCAAGGCGGCGGAGCCCGTTATCATGGCTTCGGCAGGCAAAGGGGTTATCCATAAGCGCACTGCTGCGCGGAAGATCTCCCGTCTCGCCCAGCGCGTGAAATCTCTTTCGGCTTGAGTCTTACCCCTTTATTGGGCCGCCGCTCTCAAGTGTTCACACAATATTCGACTTGACGCCGAGGGCGTTATTCATGCGCAATGCGTGCGCTTTGTGGCAGCGGCTGTCACAAATAAAAATTACGCACCGGGTGCGCCGGGACGAAAACAGCACAAAGCGGTGACAAGAAAGAATGTCTTTAAGTTCAAATACTTAGTGGCAAGCCTGGAATGAAGGTTTTGTTTCAGAAATCGTTAATTTAGGCTTGAAGTTCGCGTGCGAGGCGTTTATAAGATGGAAGTGAAGAGGGCGGGTTGTAGTTGTATTGAGTAAGAAGTTCTCAAGTATTCTACGTCCCTGAGCAGTATAGTTTTTGGACGTTTTGAGTATTCAAGAAGCAACTCCGTCGAAAAGTTGAGCGTTACATTTCCTAGGGCGGTTTCCGGATGTCGCGAGCCGCGCCAAGTCCAACTCAATTTCGCATAGAGGTGGGGAAGATGTTCGCAGGCAAGATCGACCGGCCGGGCAAGACCTTCGCTGAAGGCAAACGCAGCTCTCCGGAGATCCTCTTGCTTGTCGCCTTTTTGGCGGGCCTCCCGCGCTAAAGCGGAGCCCGCCGGCATATTCACCCGCCGCGAGCATCTCGCGCCCGGCGTGAACCAATCCAAGCAGTCGTAACAGTTTCCGCGGCGCCCTACGGCGTCAAAGACCGGTTTTGTCTTTGATCGGCCCGCGCGATGAGCGGCAGAACATCCCGTTCTGCCGTGCATGGACAATTTTGCTCGGGAGGCTCACGCCAAACGAACGATGGAAGACAACGACGACAACGAAGATAGGAATAAAGGGGTGATTGATATGTCTGATCAAGACAAGGGCAGAAGGAGTGCAGACATGAAGCCCGGTGAGCAACAACCGTCTTCCCCGCAGCGCGTTCCAGCCGAGATGGACGGCATCTGGCGCGAGATTCAATCGCGCCTCAAAGAGTCGCTCGGCGCGCATGTTTTCAGAAGCTGGCTCAGCGCAATGCGCATTGTGAGCTTCACGAACGGGCGGCTGACTTTGAGCTGCTCATCGCAGTTCAAGAAGGAATACATTCAAACCAACTTCATGGACCATCTGAAGCTGCATTGGCGCCAGCACACGCAGGCGGTTCGCTCAATTGAGCTTGTGGTTGAAACCGAGCGCACGCTGGTTCGCCCGCAGCCCACATCAGCACGCCCCGCTTCGCCGCAAATGCCAACCCCGAGCGGCGCTTATGCGCGGACCGGCACGCGCTCGGCGGCTTTGCTCAATGGCGGAATGTCGACACACACTTCGCGCCCGCAGATCAAGCCGGCAGTGACGGCGCTCGGCAGCACTTTGCCGAACCCACAATACACCTTCGACAATTTCGTTGTCGGCACGCCGAACGAGCTTGCTTTCGCCTCGGCGCGGCATGTGGCACAGGAGCCCGGCAAGCGTTATTCGGCGCTTTATCTCCACTCCGCGTCAGGCTTCGGCAAAACCCATTTGCTGAACGCGATTGGCAACGAAGCGATGCGGCTCAACCCTGAGCTCAAGGTCGCCTACATGACCGCGGGCACCTTCATGAACGCGTTTGGCCAGGCGACGCGCGATAATGACCCGATGGGGTTCAGGGATCTCGTCCGGTCGGTCGACATGCTGATGCTGGATGATCTTCAATTCATCGTCGGTCGCGACGCGACGTTTCGCGAGTTCATCGCGACCTTCAAGCACCTGCAGGATGCCGGCAAGCAAGTGATCATTGCAGCCGACCGCCCGGCGAATGAGCTTGAGGGCATTGACGAGCATGCCCGTTCACGGCTTTCAGGTGGGCTCACCGTCACGATCGGGCCGCCCGATTACAATCTCAGGATGGCGATTCTTAAGCGCAAGCTCGCAGATTTGCGTGCTACGGGCCGGGCGATTGAGATCTCCGACAATGTGCTCGAATACATCGCGCATAAAATCGATAGCAATCCACGCGAGCTCGAAGGCGCGCTCAAATGCGTCGCCAATAACAGCGAGATCGAGCGCTCCGAAACGAGCCTCGAAAAGGTGCAAGAGCTGGTGCGCCACCTGGTCAAATCCCAAGACCGGCGGATCACGATCGAGGACATCCAGAAGAAGGTGGCGCTGTTCTACCACGTGTCGATGCGAGATCTGCTCTCGCACCGCCGCGACCGGATCATCGTGCGTCCGCGCCAGGTTGCCATGTTCCTCTGCAAGGAGATGACCACCCGGTCGCTTCCCGAGATCGGCCGGAGGTTCGGGGGCCGCGACCACACGACCGTGCTCTACGGGGTCCGGCGGATCGCCGACATGAGGAGGGAAAATGCCGCCCTTTCGGACGAGATCGACCTTCTGAAACGCATGATCGAGAACTAGCCCCAAGGGACGGGGCAGCGCCGGGCGAAAACGTTGCAAAACCCGGCATTTGAGGGGTCTGGAGCAGGCTGAATTGCTTGCTCCTGACCCCGTTTTGTTTGCTATACTTCCGCTCCGGATTCGTACGCCGTGAGCGGGCCGATTTATGGCCTTCTTTGCGACTGTTGAGGGCGGCGATTTTCGGGCCGATTTTTTGTTTCCAGCCGGCCGGTCCCCGGCTCCCCCAAGGTGGTGTTGAGCCCCATGAAGTTGAGCATTGAACGCGGCGCCCTTTTGAAGTCGCTGGCCCATGTCCAAAGTGTCGTCGAGCGCCGCAACACGATCCCCATCTTGTCCAACGTGCTCATGGATGCGAGCAAAAGCGAATTGCGCCTGACAGCGACCGATCTGGATATCGAGATCGTCGACACCGTGCCCGCGAAAGTCACTCGCGCAGGTGCTGTCACCGCCCCCGCCCACATGCTCTACGAGATCGTGCGCAAGCTGCCCGAAGGCGCGCAGGTGACGGTTGAGCATAATGGCGATGATCCGCGCGTGTTCATTTCCGCGGGGCGCTCCGAGTTCAAGCTGGCAAGCCTGCCACGGGAGGACTTCCCGGCAATGCCGCAAGCTGACCTGCCGCACAAATTTGTTCTGTCGGTCGATGATCTGAAGCGCCTGATCGACCGCACGCGCTTTGCGATCTCTACCGAGGAGACGCGCTATTACCTCATGGGTATTTTCCTGCATGCGCTGAAGAAGAAGAAGCTCCTTCGGGCAGTTGCCACCGATGGCCATCGTTTGGCGCGCGCCGAGGTTCCGCTGCCGAAGGGCGCCGAGAACCTTCCGGGCGTCATTATTCCGCGCAAGACGGTGCAGGAAGTGCGCAAGCTCCTCGATGATGCCGAGGGCGAGATCACGCTCGCGTTCTCCGACAACAAGGTCAGATTCGAGATTGGCGGCATCGTGCTGACATCTAAACTCATCGACGGCACATTCCCCGATTATGAGCGCGTGATCCCCGCAACCAATGGTCATGTGCTTTCGTTCGAAGGCTCGATTTTCAAATCGGCTGTCGACCGCGTCTCGGCGGTTTCGACCGAGCGCTCGCGCGCGGTGAAGCTTTCGCTCGATGGCGAGCGGCTTACCCTTACCGTCAACAATCCTGATTCCGGCAGCGCCACCGAAGAGCTGGTTGTGAGCTATGACGCTGAGCCCTTGGAAATCGGCTTCAACGCCAAATATCTGCTCGACATCATGGATCAGCTGACCGGGCCTGAAGCGCGCCTGCACCTGACCGACGCGCAATCGCCTACCGTCGTCAAGGATTCGGAGGACGAGGGCGTTCTCTACGTCCTTATGCCGATGCGCGTTTGAGCTTTGAGTGTTCTTGCGATGACAGATGAGGGCGTGCGTTCAGAGGGCGCCGTGGTATCGCGCGCCGCTCGGCATACGCGCCTCGAACGGCTGATGTTGAGCGATTTCCGCTCCTTCGCGTCGGCCGACTTGCGCTTTGACGATGGTCCCGTGGTCCTTATCGGACCCAATGGCGGCGGCAAAACCAACATCCTTGAAGCCGTCTCGCTTCTGACTCCGGGCCGTGGGCTTCTAGGCGCGAAACTCGGCGATATGACCCGGCGCGGCACCAATAACCCGCGCGCCGGCTGGGCCGTCTCTGCGGAGATTTCTGGCCTCGCCGGGCCGATCAAGCTCGGCACGGGCCTCGCGCGCGATGCAGCGGGCCGCGACCGGCGGGCATTCCGGCTTGAGGGCGAGAATGCCTCCCCGCGCGACATTGCCGAGCTTGTGCGCCTCGCCTGGCTGACACCTGCAATGGAGCGCCTCTTCGAGGAGAGCGCCGGCACGCGCCGCCGCTTCTTCGACCGCCTGGTTGCAACGCTCGATGCCGCGCATGGGGCGCGCCTTGGCCGCTATGAGCGTGCGCTCAGCGAGCGCCAGCATTTGCTGAGCGAAGGCACCGGCGAGCCGGCCTGGCTTTCGGGCCTTGAGCGCATCATCGCCGAAGAGGGCGTTGCCATTTCCGCGGCGCGGCTCGATATGCTTACGCGCCTCTCAGCTCAAATCGCGGCAGGTGGTCCGTGGGCGGATGAAGAGCTGTTTCCGCGTGCCGAGATCAGGCTCGAAGGCGGGCTCGAAGGCTCGCTCGCAAGCAAGCCCGCGGTGCTGATCGAGACCGAGTTCGAGCATTCGCTCGAAGCTAGCCGTGCGCGCGATGCCGGCGCGGGACGCGCCCTGGAAGGCGCGCACCGGAGCGACCTCAAGGTCCATCATTCCGCCAAGAATATGCCCGCTGAAGAGTGCTCGACGGGCGAGCAAAAAGCCCTACTTCTCAACATAGTGCTCGCCCATATCCGTCTTGTCGCCGAGGCCACCGGCTCGGCCCCCATCGTCTTGCTTGATGAGGTCGCGGCGCATCTCGATGCGGTACGGCGCGAAGCCCTGTTCGCGTCGCTCGATGCGGCGGGCGCGCAAGTGTTTCTCACCGGCACGGATATGAGCGCGTTTGGCGCGCTTGCATCCCGCGCCCAAGTTTTTGAAGTCGATCACAGCCAGGCGCGCGCCGCGCGCCGGCATCAAGCTCACGGCCACGGATAACGAAATGACCAACACCGACGGCAGCGATTATGGCGCGGAATCGATCAAGGTCTTGAAGGGCCTTGATGCCGTGCGCAAGCGCCCGGGCATGTATATCGGCGACACCGACGACGGCTCGGGCCTTCATCACATGGTCTACGAGGTCGTCGATAATTCGATCGACGAGGCGCTCGCAGGCTATGCCACGCGCGTCGATGTTTCGCTCAATGCCGATGGCTCCGTCACCGTGACCGATGATGGCCGCGGCATCCCGACCGACATTCACTCCGAAGAAGGCGTTTCCGCGGCCGAGGTCATCATGACCCAGCTCCATGCGGGCGGAAAATTCGACCAGAACGCCTACAAGGTTTCCGGCGGCCTTCATGGCGTCGGCGTCTCCGTCGTCAACGCGCTTTCCGAGACGCTCGACCTTACGGTCTGGCGCGGCGGCAAAGAGTATTTCATGCGATTCAAGAACGGCGACCCCGAGGCGCCGCTCAAAGAAGTCGGCAAATCCACGCGCACCGGCACGCGCGTGACCTTTTGGGCCTCCGACAAGACTTTCACCAAGCTCGACTATGACTTTGCGACGCTCGAGCATCGCTTGCGCGAGCTCGCCTTCCTCAACTCCGGCGTCACGATCAGTTTGCGCGATGCGCGGCACGCCGAGGTCAATGAGGTCGTCATGAAATATGACGGCGGCGTTGAGGAATTCGTGCGCTATCTCGACCGCTCGAAAACGCCGTTGATCCCCGCGCCGGTTCTCATCAAAGGCGAGCGCGACAACATCACTGTCGAAGCCGCGCTGTGGTGGAATGACGGCTATCACGAGAACATGCTGCAATTCACCAACAACATTCCGCAGCGCGACGGCGGCACGCATCTCGCCGGCTTCCGCGCCGCGCTCACGCGCGTCGTCAATGGCTACGCGGCAAGCTCGGGATTAGCGAAGAAGGAAAAGATCGCGCTCACCGGCGATGATGCGCGCGAGGGTCTGACTTGCGTGCTTTCGGTCAAAGTGCCGGACCCCAAATTCTCGTCGCAGACCAAGGACAAGCTCGTCTCCTCGGAGGTGCGGCCTGTCGTTGAAGGCATTATTGGGGAAATGCTCAATCAATGGTTCGAAGAGCATCCGGGCGAAGCACGCAGCATCGTTGCCAAAGTGGTCGAGGCCGCCGCCGCGCGCGAAGCCGCACGCAAGGCACGCGAGCTGACGCGGCGCAAAGGCGCGCTCGATCTCGGCGGCCTGCCGGGCAAGCTTGCCGATTGTCAGGAGCGCGACCCGGCGAAATCTGAAATTTTCTTGGTCGAAGGCGATTCCGCCGGCGGCTCCGCCAAGCAGGCGCGCGACCGCAACAACCAAGCCGTGCTGCCTTTGCGCGGCAAAATCCTCAATGTCGAGCGCGCCCGTTTCGATAAGATGCTCGGAAGCCAAGAAATCGCCTCGCTCATCACCGCGCTCGGCACCGGCATCGGACGCGATGATTTCGATGTCGAGAAACTGCGCTACCACAAAATCGTCATCATGACCGACGCCGATGTCGACGGCGCGCATATCCGCACGCTGCTGCTCACCTTCTTCTACCGGCAAATGCCGCAAGTCATCGAGCGCGGCCATCTCTACATCGCCCAGCCGCCGCTCTACAAAGTGAAGCGGGGCCAATCCGAGCAATATTTGAAGAACGAAAAAGCACGCGAGGAATATCTCGTCAGCGAGGGTCTCAAGGACTCGTTGCTTACGCTTGCGAATGGTGAGCAGCGCTCCGGCGCGGATTTGCGCGAGCTTGTCGAGACCGCGCGCCAAGTGCGCACATCGCTCGATTCGCTGCCTTACAAATATCCGCGGTTCATCGTCGAGCAGGCGGCGATTGCCGGCGCGCTTTCGCCCGAGGCGCTCACCAATCGTCAGCAGGCGGAGCAAGCTGCTCGATATATTGCGCGCCGGCTTGACGCGCTTGCGATCGAGATCGAGCAGGGCTGGAAGGGCGAGATCATGGCCGACGGCACCTTGCGTTTCTCGCGCGAGCTCCGCGGTGTCCTGGAAGTGCATGACCTGGATAAGTCGCTCATCACCTCCCAGGAGGCGCGGCGGCTCAACGCGCGTGCGGCCGAGCTGCAAGAGGTTTACGGCAAGGCGGCCAAGTGGAAGCGCGGCGATGTCGAGCGCGAAATCCGCTCACCGACCCAGCTCATCGAAGCCGTGTTCGAGGCCGGATCGAAGGGGCTCTCGTTCCAGCGCTACAAAGGCCTCGGCGAGATGAACGCCGATCAGCTCTGGGAAACGACGATGGAGCCTGAAAGCCGCACGCTTCTCCAAGTGAAGGTGACGGAGCTCGATACCGCGGATGAAATGTTCACCAAGCTCATGGGCGACTTGGTCGAGCCGCGGCGCGAATTCATTCAGGAAAACGCGCTCGCCGTCTCCAATCTCGACGTTTGACCCACTCATACTCTGTGATGGCAAACGTAATTGCGCCGCAGTGTGGCCCTTGTCATGCCGCGTGCGTAATCTAGCGTTCTAATAACCGCACAAGCGGAGGGGGGAACGCCGTTATGGACGAAGACTCTCATTCATCTGCACTCACTACATCTTCGCCGCAGCGGCTGATCTTGCGGCTTGCCCTGGGGCTCGCGCAGGGCTTGGCGCTCGCCTTCCTCTTCGATGCCGAGCAAGCGCATCACTGGCCGGCCGCGAATGCGCAAATCTTCGCGCCCGCAATCCTCTTTGCCGCGCTCTGGCCGCTGCTGGTTTCGGCCGGCATTAATATCCGGCTGCCGATCCTCCTCGCTTGGGCCATCGGTGCCGCGGCGCTCCTCATCGGGCTTGGCGAATACGACGTTTGGCGCATGGGCAGCCATACGAGCGACCATTGGCCAAGCGGGCAATTGATCGCCGCGCTGTTTCCGCTGCTCTTCATCGCACAGGCGCTGATCACGGCGGGCGACCACGACCGCAAACCGATTGCTCAGTATACGACCTACTTCGATACGGCCTGGAAGCTCGGGCTCCAGCTTGCGCTCGCCTCGGCCTTTGTCGCCCTGTTCTGGATCGTCCTTCAAATCGGCGCGCAGATGTTCCACCTCATTGGCCTGGATTTCATGCGCCGTCTCATCGAGAACAAATGGTTTGCCGTGCCTGCAACAGCCACTGCCTACGCTTATGCCATCGAGTTGACCGATGTGCGCGTGGGCCTCGTGCGCGGCCTCAGAACGCTCGCGCTCATGCTGCAATCCTGGATCTTGCCGGTAATGGTGATCCTGGCGGTTGCGTTTCTGGCGGCGCTGCCCTTCACCGGCGTTGAGCCGCTGTGGGCAACGCGGAGCGCCACCTCGATTCTCCTTACCGCTGTTGCTGTTCTCGTCTTTCTCATCAACGCCGCTTACCGCGACGGCGCGGAAGAGGAGGCGCGCGCCGTTGTCATTCGGATTGCGGCGGCCGTCGGCGCGCTTGCGCTCGTGCCGCTTGTTGCGATCGCGTGCTACGCGCTCATGCTGCGCATCGGCCAATATGGGCTTACGCCGGATCGCGTGATCGCGTTTTTCGCCTGCGGAATCGCAGCTTCGATCGCCATCGGCTATGCGATATCGGTGACCAATCTCGGCGGCTGGCTCAAAGGCGTCGAAGCGACCAACATCTTCGTCGCCTTCATCGTGCTCGCCGTGATCCTGTCGCTGTTCACGCCGCTTGCCGATCCCGCACGGCTTTCGGTCGACGACCAGATCACGCGGCTCAAGCGCGGCAAGACCAGCGCCGAAGAGTTCGATTATTCGTTCCTGCGCTTCAAAGCCGGGCGTTATGGCGAGAACGTGCTGGCGGCGCTCGCCAAGTCAGGCATCGGCAAGGACGCGGCGAAAGTCGCCTCACTCGCAACCGGCGCGCTCAAGGCCGAGAATCTCGGCGACCTGGTGGCGAAGCAGGAGAAGCCAACGCCGGCTCAAATCGGCGCACAAATTACCGTACACCCGAAGGGAACCTCGTTGCCTGAGGCGTTCCTCAGCCAGGATTGGACCGCCGATACACATTATGGCGCGCCGCCTTGCCTCACCGGCAAGGCCAAATGCGATGCTTTCCTTCTCGATCTTGATGGCGACGGCACGCAGGAGATCGCCATCGTCGATTACTCGGCAACCGTGTTCAAGGCTGAGAGCAATGGCAGCTGGAAGCGCATCGGCAGCATCGTGCTGTGCGACAAGCAGGACCTCCTCAAAGCCGATCAATTCACGCTTGAACCATCGGCCCTTAAGGATATCGTGGCGGGCGGCACACATTTGCAGGTGATGCTCGATTGCCCTAACGGCTGAGCGCGATCACGAATCACTTCGCGTCTCCCTTGCGGTCATAATAAGACCGCTTTTGTTCTTCATATCCCGTTAACCTTCGCGCTTTCAAAGAAGGATAGAGAGCGGAGACGAATGGCGAACCGGCGATCATCCCTGAAACGACGCCGCGTGATGGCGCGTGCGCGGCGCAGGCGCGCCGCGGCAAGCCGGCCGTCCTACCAATTCCACGATCAAGCGCCGAGGCCCGCCGCACGGGAGAAGAAACCCGGCAGCCATGCAAGCCGCAAAGCCAACTTCAAACGTTGGCGCGACGCCGCGAGCCTTGCCGCACGGATCACCGCCGTCGGCGCCGCCGTCGCCATCTTCCTCGTGCTCGTGTTCTTCGCGCAGCTGACGCAAGGGCTTCCCAGCACCAAGGAGCTGCTTGCGGTCAATCACGAGCCGGCGCTGACGATCGTCGATGTTCACGGCGAGAAGATCGGCACGCGCGGCCTCACGCAAGGCGCACATGTCCGCCTGTCGGACATGTCGCCCTCGCTGCCTCTTGCGGTGATGGCTGTCGAGGATAGGCATTTTTATCACCATTGGGGCCTCGATTTCGTCGGACTTGCCCGCGCCGCTTTTACAAATTTGCGCGAGGGCCATGTCGTCCAAGGCGGCTCAACCATCACCCAGCAGCTCGCCAAGATTCTGTTTCTTTCGCCCGAGCGTACCTTCAAGCGCAAAATTCAGGAGGCGATGCTGGCGCTGTGGCTCGAGCATGCGCTGAGCAAGGATCAGATCCTCGAAACCTATTTGAACCGGGTTTATCTCGGCGCCGGCACCTATGGCGTTGAGGCCGCGGCAGAGCGCTATTTCGGCAAGTCGTCGCATGATTTGACCCTCGTGGAATCGGCGATGATCGCCGGGCTCCTCAAAGCGCCGTCGAAATATTCGCCGACCAATTCGCTCGAAGAAGCAAGCGCGCGCACAGGGCTCGTGCTCGACCTCATGGTCGATGCCAAATTCATCACGCCGCGCGAGCGCGCGATGGCCGAGTCTCACCCCGCCCGCATCGTTGCCGAGTCCGCGAGCCCCGCTGCCGATTATTTCCTCGATTGGGTCGCGACGCGGCTGCCCGACTTCACCGGCAAGCCGACGCAAGACGTGATCGTGCAAACGAGCTTCGATATGCGCCTGCAGCGCGCGGCCGAAGAAGCGCTGACTTCTGTGCTCGACAAGGAAGGCGCCAAGCACCATGCGAGCGAAGGGGCGATCGTCGCCATGACGCCCGACGGCGCGGTGACGGCGATGGTGGGCGGCCGCTCTTATCAGCACTCCTCGTTCAACCGCGCAACCGAAGCGCGGCGCCCACCCGGCTCGGCCTTCAAGCCGTTCGTTTATCTCGCCGCGATCCAATCCGGCTATCGGCCGGACAACATGGTCGTTGATGAGCCTTACCGGATCGGCAATTGGCAGCCGCAGAACTACACCGGGCGCTATCTCGGGCCGATCGCGCTTGAAGATGCTTTCGCCGAATCGATCAACACGGTGGCGGCGCGCTTGGGCGAAGCGGTGGGGCGGCCACGGATCATTCGAATTGCGCAAAGCTTCGGCATCTCAAGCCCGCTTCAGCCTGTGCCTTCGCTCGCGCTCGGCTCCGAAGGTGTCGGCGTGATGGAGCTGACCGGCGCCTATGCGCCGTTTGCCAATGGCGGGGACGCCGTGATCCCGCATGCGATCGTCCGTGTGCTGACCAAAGACGGCAAGCCCGTCTATGACCGCCATGGCGAGGGGCCCGGCCAGGTCGCGGACCTTCAATCGATCGGCCTCATGAACGAGATGCTGACGCGCGTTGTCGAGATCGGCACTGGGCGCGCGGCGCATGTTCCGGGTCAAATCACCGGCGGCAAGACGGGCACCGGCCAGGACCACCGCGATGCCTGGTTTGTCGGCTTCACAACGCACATGATCGCGGGCGTGTGGATCGGCAATGACGATTTTTCGCCGATGAAAGATGTGTCAGGCGGCAATCTGCCGGCCCAGGTGTTCAAGAAGTTCATGGTTGTCGCCAATCAAGGCCTGCCGATGGAGCAGCTGCCCGGCGTCCTTCAGGTTCAAGAGGAAGCGCCGCCCATGCCGCCGGAAGGGCTCAGCGCTTCTGCGGAACCGAATGGCCCGCGACAATCGCCCTATTATTCCGATCCTGACGATGATGGACCGATCGGCGCGCTGTTCCGCGGCATTGGGCGGATATTTTCAGGCAATTGACTCGGATTTCGAAATCAACCTCCCCCTTGTGGGGAGGTCGAAACGCGAAGCGTTTCGGGTGGGGGGTGCTAAGCCCGGCAAGAAGAATCTTTTGTCTCATCCCCACCCTATCCCTCCCCACAAGGGGGAGGGAATCGCTTTGCGACTCAGTTCAGCGCCAACGCCGGGTGGGCGCCGTAGCGATGGAGCGTGCGGCCCTCTTTCGCGAGCCAATTGATGGCGGCGCGCGCATCTGGAACAAGCGTTGAGAGCAAGCGCCAGAAGGACCGCGAATGGTCCATGTGCACAAGATGCGCAACCTCGTGCGCGGCGACATAGTCCGCGACGGCAGGCGGCGCCATCACTAGCCGCCACGAATAGGAAATGCCGCTCGCCTCCGAGCAGGAGCCCCAGCGCGTCGCCGGATCACGCAGCACGATGCGTGGCACTTTGAGCCCAAGCGCCTTGCAGTGCTCGACCGTGCGCGCCGCCATTAAGCTGCGCGCTTCGCGCCTCAAGAAGTCCTCGAGCCGGCGCGGTAAATGCGCGATCTCGCCCGAGACGCAAATAAGATTGCCGTCCAAGAGGTCGGCGTCGAGAAAGACGCCGGCGCGCGCACGAGGCCTGTGCGAGATGGAATGGGCTTCACCGCCAAATGGCACAACGCCGCCAGGCTGGAACGGCACGGGCGGCGGCACCTCGCGCAGACGCGCGGCGATCCAGCCGCGTTGGCTTTGGGCAAAGCTCAGCGCTTCTTTGAGCGCCGTCTTGGACGGCGCGACAACAACGACCTCTCCCGATTGGTGCATCACACGCACGATCAAGCGCCTGGCGCGCCGGTTAACGCGTAATGTGAGCGGGACAAGTGCGCCATCAACATCAAGGACAGGCGCGCCGAAATCCAAATTTGCCTCTGACATGAGGTCTTTCTCGCGAAGCCAACCATTCGCGCGGGGCGAATCGGAGCGGCACTTTGGTGTGATTCGCGTTTGCGCGAAATCGCTTCGTCGCGATCAAGCCTTTGGAAAACCAGATTCATCCGTTAACAGATGATCCACAGGGTTCAGACGATTCCCTCCCCCTTGTGGGGAGGGATAGGGTGGGGACGAGAAAGGACGTCGGACGAGGGATTAACTCGCGAGGCGGCCCGGGCGCGCAAACGGAAGGATCTTCGCTTCAGCCGAAGGCGGCGAATAGAACCGCGCGGCCATCCGCTCACGCATTTCGGCGAGCTCGATGATCCCTGCCTCGGGATCATAGCTGCCGATGGCTTCGTCCATCGCCTCGCAGGCTGCGCTGCAAGAATGGCCAATGAAGGTGTAGGCCGCGGGATTGAAGGGGTGCTTCAGCATTCGAGCGCTGGCTCTGATCGCGAGCCGAAGCGATTCGAGCGAGGCGCGCTGAAGCTCGATAAGCGAATACCACACGGGGCCCAATACTCCGGCCAGCCGGACACGCCGGCGAATTATCGTTGTTCGAGGCTAGGCCTGATTCCCTAAAGCGAATTGAAGATGAACCCATGCGCCCGCGATTGCGCAAGATTTGTTTCAAATTTTCGACAAGGAATTAGCGCGCGATGGTGCACCCGCTCACAAGGCACTATCGAGCGCTTGCGCCAGCTGGTCAGCCGTTACCCCTTGCGTGAAGTGCTTCAAGAACCGGTTGTGTTTGTCCATGATGTAAATGACGCTGGCATGGTCGATCGTGTAGGGCTGATCGGAATTGGGGTCCTTCACCTTCTGATAGGCAACGCGGAACGCGCGCGCGACATCGGCAATTTGCGCCGGTGAGCCGGTCAATCCCTCCATCCCGGGAACGAAATAATTCACATATTCCGCCATCACTGGCGGCGTATCGCGCTCGGGATCGAGTGTAATGAAGATCGGCTGAACTTTCTTCGCCTTCTCCGGGCCGAGCTTTTTCATCGCGGCGCCGATGAGGGTGAGGGTCGTCGGGCAGGCATCCGGGCAATGCGTGAAGCCGAAATAGATGACCTCGATTCGTCCACGAAAATCTTTGTCGCTGACAAGCTTGCCGCTCTGGTCGGTGAGCGTGAAGGGCCCGCCGATCGCCACAGGCGGCGGGGCACGCATGCGCTCCCACACGCTGAGCAGCACAAGCACGATCAGGAACGCCGCCACCGCGATCCAGGCATTGCGCCGAATCAGCTTCAGCATCGGTTCCGGCAGCTTGTCTTGGCTTGCCATCCTCTATTCGCCCACACTCAGGAGAATGCCCTTCTCGCGCGCCTGGCCGAGAAAGAAAAGAAACGCCGCAGCAGCGAGGCCGATATAGACGATGTCGAGCGAAAATGACGCAACGAGAAGCTGCACATCGAATCGCTGATCGCGCAGGATCGAGCGCATGGCATCGAAAATATATTTTGGCGGCAGCGCGTAGCTCAGCCAGCGAATCGCCGGCGGCAGGATCGTTGTCGGGTAATAGACCCCGCACAGGGGCAGAATCGTGAACACGATGCCCCAGGCGATCTCCTCGGCGCTGTTACCGAAGCGCATGACAAGGCCCGAGACGAAGAGGCCGAGCGCCCAGCCGAACATGATGAGCGCGAGGAAAAACAGCGCGAGGGCCGGGCCCATCGAATAGACCGAAAAATTGAACATCCAAATCGCCAGGAGCGACGCCGGGATGAGGCTCAGTACTGCGCGCGCGACCGACGCCGTCATCAGTGCAAGGACGAACTCCCACAGCCTCAGCGGGCTCACGAGGAGATGGCCGAGATTGCGCGACCAGATCTCTTCAAAGAACGACATCGAAAAGCCGATCTGCCCGCGGAACAGAATATCCCACAGGATGACGGCGCCGATGAGAAAGCTCATCGCCGCGCTCATCGTGCTCGAGCCCGTGCGCTGAATGTATTGCTGCACGAAGCCCCACATGACCATCGATACGACCGGCCAATAGATGACCGAGAGGATACGCGGCCAGGAGCCGACCAGCAGCCACCAATAGCGCAGGATCATCGCGCCGATGCGGCCAAGGCTGCGGGTTATGGCCGACGCCGTCGCACCAGCCTTCGCCATGCCGCCATCGAGTACCGCCTCACTCATAGCGCCACCACAATATGCCCCTCCCCCTCTGGGGGAGGGGGGCTAGCTTGAACGTGAACGAGCAAACAAGACTTCATTCGGCGGCTTCCGGCTCGAAGAACTTCAGCTCGCGGCCGCGCGCGACATCGAGGAACACTTCCTCCATATTCGCGCGGCCGAAGCGCTCGATGAGGCCGTGCGGCGTTCCGCGCGCGACGATCTTGCCGCGGCTCATCATGAACACCTCATCCACCAGGCGTTCGACCTCGTCCATGTTGTGCGAGGCGAGCAAAGTCGTGATGTGGTGCTGCTTCTTGTAACGCTCCAAGAGGCTTCGCACCCAATCGCCGGTGTCGGGATCGAGCGAGGCCGTCGGCTCGTCCAGGAACAGAACTTCAGGCGCATTCAGCAACGCCTTCGCCAACCCCACGCGCGTCTTCTGCCCCGCCGAGAGCTGGCCAGCCGGACGCTTCATCAAGTCGCCGAGCTGTAGCTCTTCAGCGAGCTCCGCAATGCGCGCCTTGAAGTTGGGAACGCTATAAAGCCGGGCATAGATCTCAAGGTTTTGCGCCACGCTCAAACGCTTGGGCAGATCGACGAACGGGCTCTCGAAATTCATGCGCGGGAGCACCTTGTAGCGCTCGGTGGCGATGTCGTGCCCAAGGACGCGGATGCGGCCAGCGGTCGGCCGTACCAGCCCCAAAATCATGCCGATCGTCGTCGTCTTGCCGGCGCCGTTGCCGCCTAAGAGAGCAGCCGTTGCGCCGCGCGGCACGGTAAAGCTGATCCCGTCCACCGCCGCGACATCGCCGAAGCGTTTGACCAGCTTCTCAACCTCGATTGCCGGGCTTTGCGCCGTCATCGTCCCATATTCCAGAAAGCTAACACTGGACAAGCGGAGGCCCCTTGGCTAACGCGAAGGACGGCCATGACCACTGACCCTACTAGAATGGAGCCTTTGGGGCGCGATTTCAAACCGGCCGGCGCAGCCGTGCTCCGGCGCGCCTTCGCCCTCGTTCGAGAGACGCCAGGCGTTCTTGCCAGGGGCTTCCTCGCCTTTATCGGCCGCAAAGCCTCAACCTCGAACATGCGCCATCAGACGCTACTTTTGCTGCGCTGGCTTGGCATCGGCGGGCAAACCTTGGCGCTGCTCATTGTCAATTTCGTGCTTCATCACAAATTGCCTTTGCTGTGGTGCTCAATCCCTGTGCTCGCAAGCGCCTGGCTCAACATCTTCCTCATGATCCGCTACCCGATGAATCATCGCTTGAGCGATCGGGAAGCCGCGATCTTCCTAGGCTGGGACATTCTGCAGCTCGCGACGCTGCTCTATTTCACCGGCGGCCTGCTCAATCCATTTTCGATTCTGTTCCTGGCGCCCGTGACGATCGCCGCGAGCTCGTTGTCGCGCCGGAGCGTGATCATCATCGTGTTGATCGGCCTGGTTTGCGTGACGCTTCTTGCGCTGTTCGGCTGGCATTGGCCGCTGCCCTGGCAAGAAGGCAGCGACTTCGAAATCCCGCGCCGCTACGAGATCGGCATTTGGACCGCGATGGTGATCGGCATTCTGTTCTCCGCAATCTTCGCTTGGCGCGTTGCGGCCGAAGCAGGCCGCATGTCGGATGCGCTTTCCGCAACCGAAATGGTGCTCGCCCGCGAGCAGCGCCTTTCCGCCGTCGGCGGATTGGCGGCGGCTGCGGCACACGAGCTTGGAACGCCGCTCGCGACCATTTCAGTCGTCGCGCGCGAGCTCCAGCGCGAGGTCAAGTCCGGCCCGCTCGCCGAAGATGTGGCGCTTCTGATGAGTCAGGCCGAGCGCTGCCGCGACATTCTTAACCGGCTAACGCGCGAGGCCGAGGCGAGCGCTGCGGCCCACCACAGTGTGGGCGACTTGCGCGATGTTCTGGAAGAGATTGTCGAGCCGCACCGCGCCTTCGGCGTGACAGTGCACATCGATATGAAGGCCGATCCGCGCCATCCGCCGCCGAACTATGACGGTACTGGCCGGGGGCCCCGCGTGCGCCGCCGGCCCGAATTTCTCTACGGTCTTGGCAACATCATCGAGAACGCGGTCGATTTCGCTAACGAGCTTGTCGTGGTCGAGGCGCTGTGCGCCGCCTCGACGATCAGGATCCGCGTGATGGATGACGGGCCGGGCTTCTCGCGCGATATGCTCGAACGGCTGGGCGAGCCGTTTACCTCGACCCGCACGCGGGTGGGCGACTCGGAGGATGGGCCCCTGACAATCGAGGGCGACCATGGCATGGGCCTGGGTTTCTTCATTGCCAAAACCCTGCTTGAGCGCACTGGCGCCCGCGTGGTCGCCGGCAACCGCAGCGCGGAGCCCGGCGGTGTAGAATCGCTCCATGGGGCGGTCGTCAGCATCACCTGGCCGCGCGACCAGCTTGAAGCCGAAGCCCATCCCATCGGCAATCGCACGGATTTGAACCCCGCGTGACACTGACCTATGTTCCCCAGCGTCATAAGGGAGGCTCGCTATGAGCGACAACGAAGGCGATGTCGAAGTTCATCCGGAACTCGCCAAACGCGCCGACCGCAGCCTTTTGATCGTCGATGACGACGCACCTTTACGCACGCGCCTGGCACGCGCGATGGAAAAGCGCGGCTTTGTCGTGAGGGCCGCCGAATCCGTCGCCGAGGGCCGTGCGGCGATCAAGTCCTCCCCTCCAGCCTTCGCGGTGTTCGATCTCCGGCTCGATGACGGCAACGGCCTCTCCCTTGTTGAGGCGCTGCACGAAGCCCGGCCCGATGCGCGCGTCGTGATGTTCACCGGCTATGGCAATATCGCAACTGCGGTTGCCGCGGTGAAAGCCGGCGCGATCGATTATCTCTCAAAGCCCGCGGAGGCCGAGGATGTGCTCAAAGCGCTGCTGGCGCTCGGCGGCGAGAAGCCCGAGCCGCCGGACAATCCGATGTCGGCCGACCGCGTACGCTGGGAACATATTCAGCGCGTCTATGAGCTGTGCGGACGCAATGTGTCGGAGACGGCGCGCCGGCTCAACATGCATCGCCGCACCCTGCAGCGCATTTTGGCCAAACGCTCGCCACGCTAGCGTCGCCGCGGCTGTTGTACCTGGCGCAGGGTCACATCCGAGTCGCGGCCCGGAGTCGACGGCCGGCTGCGGATGAACTGCGAGATGATCCATTTTTCGCCGCGCGCCGGCGGGCGCCCAGCGTGCTCGGTGCGAATGTCGGCGCGGCCCTCAGCGTTAGCGTTGATGAAGAACAGCCCCTCGCCTTTCTTGCCTTTGTGGCTGATGCCGAGCTTTGGAAATTCGGTCTCGCCGCCCTCGTAGTCGTCGTTGAGATAGACAAGAAAGGTGCAGATCCGCTGACCGTTCCCTGCGATCTCTTGGTCATAATCAGGCGTCGCGGGGTCGACGAAATCATAATGCTCGGTGATTTGCTCGCCCGGGTCGTAGTGGAGCACCGCAGGCGCTTCCATGCGATCGAACGGAATGCCCGTCGCGGCCGACATGCGCGCTTGGATGAATGCCATCACCAGATCGGTTTCGAGCAGGCCGAACAACGCCGTCGTGTTGGACCGTGTTTCGCTGACTTCCACGTCCTTGCTCACGGCGTTATAGATCTCGGCGCGGGTAAGCCGGCCGCGCGAGCGCGCAATCGCCCAATCGCAAATCTCGGCCGAGACAAAGTTCTCGACGATGCCCACGCGCGGCGATTCACTGAGCAGCACAACCTTGGGCGCCCGCGTCCAAGAGGCCGCATCGATCGTTTTGCGTAAGCGTGCCCAGAAATCCGCAGGCGGATTGCCCCGCGAGGCCGCATCGGCCAGCACACGATCGCCACTCAGGACTGCGAGTTGAGCACGGGCATGGACCGAGCCGAGCTGCGCAGCGCGCGCCAGCAGATCGAGCGCGATGTCGAAGTCCTGCTCAACATAGGCGCCAATTCCTGCAAGGACTGCCAGAACCGCCGTGGCATCCGCATGGCCCTGATCCGAGCTTTCGGACAACAGCCGGACCGCGTCATGCGCGCGAACCGGCACGAAATAACCGATCAGCAAACGCACCGCGACCATGAACCGGGCGTGGACGTTGCCGCGGTTCGCGGCACGCGAGAGAACCTCGATGGTCTCGACCGGGCGCTGAGCGCGGTCTAGCTCCTCAGCCAACTTCATCAGGGCCGCGTGATCGCCGAGATCGGCTCTTCTTCTTAATTCTTCGAAATTCGTGGCCAATTATCATTCTCCAGTAAGCGCCCGAGCTTAGCCAAGTTGCACCCGCTTTCCCAGGTGCTTAGCCGGGGCGAGCGCTTGACGGTGGTTAGGACAGCGCCCAACTTGCGCCGCTCTGAGCTGCGCCCTTCACTTTCACCTATCGCCGGTATGCCGACTGATCCACCTCCCGCCCGCTCCAACAACCCCGAGACTTTGAAGCTCCAGGTGCTGGATGCCGCGCATCATTTCCACCCGCAAACCAACAATATGCGGCTGCAAAAGCGCGGCGCGCGAGTCATCACCCACGGCAAGGGCATTTACGTCTGGGATTCCGAGGGCCGCCGCATGATCGACGGCATGGCGGGCCTTTGGTGCCTCCAGCTCGGCTATGGCCGTGAGGAGCTCGCCGAAGCGGCACGCGCGGCAATGCTCGACTTGCCGTTCTACAACACGTTCTTTCAGACGACCCACCCTTACGTCGCAAAGCTTGCCGCGCGCATTGCAGGGCTTACGCCGCCGGGTCTCGACAAGATTTTGTTCCACACCTCGGGCTCGGAATCGACCGACACCGCCGCCAAATTCGCACGCGCCTACTGGCGGATGCAGAAACAATCCGGGCGCAAGGTCATCCTCTCGCGCGAGCTTGGCTATCACGGCTCGACCATGGCCGCGGCCTCGATGACGGGTATCCCTTATCTCCATAAGCATTTCGGCCTGCCGCTCCCGGGCTTCGCCTATGCGCCGACGGCTTACTCCTTCAGAGACGGCAAGGGCATGAGCCCTGAAGCCTTTGGCGCTCTTGCGGCGAAACGCGTTGAGGAGAAGATCCTCGCAATCGGGCCGAAGAAGATCGCGGCATTCATCGCCGAGCCGGTGCAGGGCGCAGGCGGGCTGATCGTGCCGCCGCCCGGCTATTGGCCGGCCGTCACCGAGATCCTCAAGCGCTACGACATCCTCTTCATTGCCGATGAGGTGATTTGCGGCTTCGGGCGAACCGGGCGCTGGTTCGGCTCGCAGACCTACGATCTCAAGCCCGACATGATGACGCTCGCCAAAGGGCTGACCTCGGGCTATGTGCCACTGTCGGCGTTGGTGATGAGCCCGCGTATCGCCGATGTGCTCGCGCGAGAAGATATTGGCCACGGAATGACTTATGAGGGACATCCGGTCGCCTCCGCGGTGGCGCTGGCAACGATCGACATCATCGACCGCGAGGGCCTTGTCGACCGGGTGCGAGAGCGCACCGGGCCCTATCTTCAGAGAAAGGTCGCGGAGCTCGCGGACCACCCGCTGGTCGGCGAGACACGCGGGATAGGTCTGCTCGCCGCGATCGAGCTAGTCGCCGATAAGGCGACTGGGGAGCGCTTTCCCGAGGAGGGCAAGACCGGGCTCTTGTGTCGCGATTTTTGCTTTGACAACGGGCTGATTATGCGTTCCATCCGCGACACAATGGTGCTTTCCCCGCCCCTCATCATCACCGAAAACGAGATCGATGAAATGATCGCTCAGGCCCGGGTTTGTCTCGATCTGACCGCGAAAGCACTCGGACGATCCATCTGAAGGGGTAGTAATCCTAACCGCATGTTAGTGACGAAGCTCACGTTAAAGTCACTGTCAAGGACAGAAATACATTGAATTTCGATGCGGAATTGCTTAGCTTTGTCTCACAACGGATAAGATCGAGGCCGGGTCGGCGTTGCCCCCCCCGCTTGCGGATCTGGCCCTTGTCCGTGTGCGTCGGACCATCCCCTACCGGCGCAAGCGCGATACCGCGCAACGGCGCCCGATCAGTTCGCTGATCGGGCGCTTGTCTTTTTGGCGGCCTTCGCGCACATCGAATCAATTGCCTCTCGAGTCACAGCGCTAAGTGCTGATTTGCCACAGTCAATGTTGCGATTGACTTCTAAATGTCTGGCCAAAATATACGCCTGAAAGAGGAATTGGCGCTCGCAACGCCCATCCGCTTGAGCGAGATTGAGTGTGCCGCACGGGCACCATAAGGTCGAGTCCCCATCATCCACATGCGATTTTCAACGTCCGCGGAAAGCCCAATGAGCTCCGAAGACGAGGACGAGCCTCGCGACATCGACGACATCGAAGACGCCCGTGAGCAGCGTCTCGCTTTGCTTGCCCGCTTCGCCAAGGGCGCCGCCTCGGCCCGTTTCATGGCGCGCCTCGGCAAGCCGCTTTCCAAGGCTGAACGCGATCTCGCCGAGCGCTATCTCGCGGCACTCGGCTTTCCTAGCGCGCTCATCGTTCTGGTTGCCGATTTTGACGAGGCGGCCGAGGCTGCGGAGTCCCTCGATATCGATCCCGCCGCATGGGAAGCCGCCGAGCAATTACGGGTCGGGCTCACCGCCCGCGCCATTGAAACCATGGGCGAGGAGCTTTTGGAGGAGGCGCTCAAGGAAGTAATGGCGTTCGTCGCCCCGGCCATTCAAGACGCCGTCAAAGATGCGGCCTATGCCTTCGACCTCGAAGACGAAGCGCTCCTCAATACCGCGGCGGGCGCCGCCTTGCGCGCCTTCCACAACGCGGCGCTCGTGCTGCTCGCGGGCGAAGAGGAGGATCACGCTCTTGCGCTCGAATATGCGCTGTTCGAAGGCGGCAGATGGCCGGTGGCACTGACCGGACAAACCTTTCACCTCTTCTGATCCCGCAAATGACGCTCAAGATCGCCAGCTGGAACATCAACTCCGTCCGCCTACGGATCAAGCTTGTCGAGGCTTTCCTGAAGGCGCACAAGCCCGAGATTCTGTGCCTGCAAGAGACCAAGACGCCGAATGATCTCTTCCCCGCCAAGGCGCTGAATAGGCTGGGCTACAAGCATATCGCGCTCCACGGCAAGAAGGGCTATCACGGCGTCGCCATCGTCTCGAAATTGCCGCTCGGCGACATCACCACCCACGTGTTCTGCGACAAGGACGACTGTCGGCATATCTCGGTTTCATTCCGTACACGGAATGATGAGCCGGTGGAGCTGCACAATTTCTATGTGCCTGCCGGCGGCGATATTCCGGACACGGATGAAAATCCCAAATTCGCGCATAAGCTCGCTTTCCTTAAGGAAATGGGCACCTTCAGCGCGCGGCTCGTCGATGCAGGCGAGGACAAGAGGCGCATCCTTGTCGGTGATCTCAATGTCGCGCCGCTCGAAAACGATGTGTGGTCGCACAAGCAAATGCTCGATGTGATCAGCCACACGCCTGTCGAGGTCGAAAGCCTCGGCCGCGTGGTCAAATCGCATGGCTGGGCCGACCTCACGCGCACGCAAGTGCCCGAATCCGAAAAGGTCTACACATGGTGGAGCTATCGGGCGCGCGATTGGCAGGCTTCCAACCGGGGGCGGCGGCTCGACCACATCTGGGCCTCGCCGGCTATGGTGCCGAGCTTTGACAAGATCGAAATCGTGCGCGAAGCGCGCGGCTGGAAGCAGCCATCAGACCACGTGCCGATCCTAGCGAGCTTCAACGCGTGAACGGCGGCGCGCGGGAAATGCGCTATTCGGCGGCGGCCATCCGCCGCGATTATCTGCGCGCCTGTGCTGGGCTCGGCATGTCGCTGTTGCTGCTTCTTCTCGTCGATGTCGGCAGCGCGGTCTTCTTTGTCTTCCTAGCTTTCGTTGCGATCTTCGCGGCGTTCGGGGCGCACACTTATCTCAAGGAAGCGACAATCATTACTCTCGACGAGAGCGCGGCGGTTCGGCGCCTCACGGGGCCCGTTGGCAGCCTGCTCCGCGAACGGCGCATTGCCTGGAGCGCGATCGACCGTTTCAAGCTCCGCTATTTCGGCCGGCGGCGTGATGGCGGGCGCGGTGTCGTCGAGATCACTCTCGGTGGCGGCGGACAGCGTTTCACCGCCGATCAGGCGCTCGAAGGATTTGACGAGCTCGTACGGCGCGCGCGCCTTGCGGCCAAGGCGAGCGGCCTCAACCTCGACGCTGCGACAGAAGCGAATTTGAGCGCCCTTGGTTTCACCCGGAATTGATCCCACATGAAGGGCCGGGCGTGGCGCACTCGCGTTCTGGGA